>JBBDWW010000364.1:0-12836 GCA_040902645.1 Dongiaceae bacterium
CGTTCCTGCGCGGGCTGGTCGACGATGTCTGGCCGCATCTCGAACGGCTCGGTTTTGCAGCGGGCGCCGACCGCAAGCGGCTCAGCTTCCATCATTCGATCGAGGACTGTGTCAAAGTCGCCGACTTCGTTCAGGAGAACGTGCTCGAGCGGCTCGATCTGAAGCAGGACGTGATTGCCGCCGTGGATGCGGCGTTGCCGGCCGACCGGGTAATTGCCTCGTCGACCTCGTCGATCATTCCCTCGGAGCTGCAGGCCAAGTGCCGGCACCCGGAGCGTGTCATTGTCGGCCATCCGTTCAACCCGCCGCATCTGATCCCGCTGGTCGAAGTGGTCGGCGGCGCAAAGACCGATCCGGCGGCGGTCGAATGGTCGATGGCTTTCTATGATTCGATCGGCAAGAAGGCGATCAAGCTCAACCGTGAGATCCCCGGCCACTACGTCAATCGTGTGCAGGAAGCGATGTGGCGCGAGGTCATCCACTGCATTGCCGAGGGTATCGTGAGCGTCGAGGATGCCGATATTGGCGTCGCCTACGGGCCCGGCCTGCGCTGGGCGATCATGGGACCGTCCCTCACCTTCCATCTCGGCGGCGGCCCCGGCGGGATGTCCTATTTCATCGAGCAGTTCGGACCGCATATTGGCCAGAGCTGGGAAAATCTGGGCGATCCCAAGATCACGCCCGAGATTCAGCGCACCCTGATCGACGGCACCACGCGCGAAGCATCCGGTAAGAACTATCGCGATCTCGTCGACTGGCGGGACCGGTGCCTCGTGAGCATCCTCCAGGCGGTTGGCAAGGAACCGGGCAAGCCGGACCGCGCATGACGATCGAAACGATCTCCGAGTATCGCTGTTTCGGCGGCATCCAGGGCTATTACCGCCATCGCTCCAACGCCTGCGCCGGCCCGATGAAGTTTTCGGTCTACCGGCCGCCGCAGGCGGCGCGAGGATCGGTGCCGGTTCTCTATTATCTCGCCGGCCTCACCTGCACCGAGGAAACCTTTCCGATCAAGGCAGGGGCGCAGCGCGTCGCATCCGAGCTCGGGTTGATGCTGGTATCGCCGGACACCAGCCCGCGCGAGACCCGCTTTCCGGGCGACGACGAAAGCTGGGATTTCGGCCTTGGCGCCGGGTTCTATCTCGATGCGACGGAAATGCCCTGGTCCGGTGCCTATCGTATGGCCACCTACGTCGTGCGCGAACTGCCGGCGCTGCTTGTCGCCAATTTTCCGGCAGACACCGAGCGGCAGGGGATTTTCGGCCATTCGATGGGCGGGCACGGCGCGCTGACCCTCGCGCTGAAAAACCCCGACCGCTATCGCTCGCTCTCGGCCTTCGCGCCGATCGCAGCGCCGATGCGCTGCCCGTGGGGCGAAAAAGCGTTCAGCCGTTATCTCGGTTCCGATCGCGCCGCCTGGCGCGAACACGACGCAAGCGAGCTGGTTCAGAACCAAAAATTCGGACACCCGATCCTGATCGACCAGGGTCTCGGCGATCAGTTCCTCGCCAGCCAGCTTCACCCGCATTTCTATGAAGAGGCTTGCCAAAAGGTCGGGCAGGATCTGACCCTGCGCCGGCATGAGGGCTACGATCACGGATACTTCTTCATTCAGACCTTCATCGAAGACCATCTCCGTCATCACGCGGCCGCACTGACCGGGTGATGCAAGCCGCGAGGGCCGCATGGACGAGATCTTCGGGCCGCGCGATCTGATCGACAATGCAACCCTGCGTACCCTCTCGCAGCGTTCCGATCGGCGTGGGCTGGTCCAGCTCGCGGCCCATACAGCCTTTCTCGTTGCAACCGGCGCGCTGGTCCTGGCGACGTCGGGCAGTTTGTGGCTCCTGCTCACGCTGCCTCTGCACGGGATCGCGCTGACATTTTTGTTCGCCCCGCTGCACGAAACCATCCACCGCACCGCCTTCCGCAGCCGCGGGCTGAACGATGCGGTCGCTTTTTTCTGCGGGTTGCCTCTGCTGTTGCCGCCGGTCTGGTTCCGTCATTTCCACTTCGGGCATCATCGCTGGACGCAGGATCCCCTTCGCGACCCGGAACTCGACCCGCCGCGCCCGGCCACCGCACCCGCCTGGTTCTGGCATGTCTCAGGCCTGCCCTACTGGATCGCGTCAATCCGGGGTCTCGTCACGCATGCGATCGGACGGGTATCCAAGCCTTACATCGTGGCTCGCGACAAGGCCGGCGTAGTGCGCGAGGCGCGCGTATTTCTTGGAGTCTATGCGGCAACCGTCCTGCTTGCTGCGGGAACGGGATGGCTCGAGGCGCTGGTCCTGCTCTGGATTCTGCCGGCCGTGCTGACCCAGCCGCTGTTGCGCCTTTATCTGCTGGCCGAGCATGGTGGCTGCCCTCTGACGGCGGACATGCTGCGCAATACGCGCACAACGACCAGCAACCCGGTTATCCGATCTCTTGCCTGGAACATGCCCTACCACGCGGAGCATCACGCCTTCCCGGGCGTACCCTTCCACGCATTGCCGGCGCTGCATCGACGGCTGGCGCCCCATCTCGGCACTGTTTCGAAGGGTTATGTCGCTGCAAACGCGGAAATATTTCGCAACATTCGTCGCACTGGTATCCCTTGAGCCTGGGAGATTCGATCCCTATAAGGGTCGGGGGATTCAAGGGATGGAATGTCATGGGCAGCCACGCGGGTCGGGCGCTTAACTGGGCTTTGCTGGCACTGTTTGGGCTTGCGACATTGGTCGCATTTCTGGCCCTGCCGCTTTGGCTGCTGCCGCTGGATCCCTGGTGGGGTCTCGTACTGATACCGATCGCCCTGATGAGCAACAGCTTCTGGGCGCTGCACCACGAAGCCATTCACGGTAATTTTCACGGCGATCGCCGGATCAACAATCGCGCCGGCCGGGTCATGGCGATCCTGCTGGGATCGTCTTTCCGGGTCCTCCAGTTCGCGCATCTGATGCATCACCGCTACAACCGCTACCGGTTGGACCGGCCCGATATCTATCAGCCGCAGGAAGGTTCGTACGCGCTCGCCAAGTTGCGATACCTAAGCGAACTGTTCCTGCTGCTCTATCTCTCCGAGGTCGCGGTCCCGCTGCTGTGCCTGCTACCCAAGGCCGGTGTGCGGCGCATCCTCGATTTCGTCTATCGCCATCCGGATCCGGCCGTTCGCGAAGTCCGAACGATCGCTGACAGGGTCTTTCTACGCGACCGGAGTCTTGCCGAAATTCGGGTCGACGCCGTGCTGGTGATCCTTGTCGCTGCCATAGCATTCGTACTGTACGGGCCGTGGTGGCCGATGCTTCTCGCTTTCCTGGTTGCCCGGGGTATCCTTATCTCCTTCCTCGACAATGTTTACCATTTTGCGACGCCGCTCGATCGCGTCGACTTCGCGATGAATCTCCGTCTCCCGGCGCCGCTGCGTCTGGCTTTCCTAAACATGAACATGCATCGGGTTCATCATCACAACACCAGTCTGCCCTGGTGGCAGTTGCCGCAGCATTTCCGATCCACCGGGGATTGGTTCGACGCCGGGCTGGCCCGCACCGCGCTGTTCCAGTTGACCGGCCCGGTCCCGGCGCCGGTCTCATAGCCGGCGAACAACAAACCGGACGTGACAGCAACCCCGCCGCTTGTCATAAATTGGCCCCGGACGGTTCTTCGAAAGCGGCAATAGTGACGATCGACAAAATCGAATTGCGCAATGCGCTGGGCAGCTTTGCCACCGGCATCACGATCGTCACGGCAGTGGGCCCGCAGGGCGAGCTGCTGGGTATCACAGCGAACTCGTTCAACTCAGTGTCGCTGGACCCGCCGCTCGTTCTGTTCAGCCTCGGGCGCGGCGCCTATAGCCTGAAGGCTTTTCAGGCTTCCGGGGCCTTTGCGATCAACGTCCTGCGCGAAGATCAGGAAGATCTCTCGAACCGGTTCGCCCGATCGCTCGCCGACAAATGGGCCGACGTGCCTTACGAGACCTGGGTAACCGGCAGCCCGATCCTCAAGGACGCCATCGCTGCATTCGATTGCGAGATCCATTCGATGTACGACGGCGGCGACCACGTCATTTTCGTCGGCCGGGTACTGCAGTTGGCCTCGAATGCTGAAGAGAACCCGCTACTCTACTTTCGCGGCCGCTACGCGCGGCTTGGCCGATAGCCCCGACCCTCCCGGCCCGATTTACGACCATTTGGACCAGGCCAACACCCGGCCCATCGAAAACCGCAGCATTCCGCCTCGCCACCGGCCAATCAGGGCCAGAATTGGTCAACAAAGCCGGGGGGCGGCCCGGTCGAGCATGTTGCGCCGGTTTTTTGGCATCGTGTACCTTGAGCGCCGACAAATCCGGGAAAAGCCGCCGGTCCGCGGCGGCCCGACGGTATGCGGCTTCGACAGGGAAGCGCGAAAGGGAGACCATGAGCAAAGTTAAAATGTGGGGCAAAGAGGAGTTCTGGGGCGTCGGTTACGAATACGACCCACAATGGCTGCTGACCGACGAGCAGAAGAAGATCCAGGCGCTGATTATCGATCTCGCCCAGAACGAGATGCGCGAGAACGCCGTCGAATCGGACAAGAAGCTGCTCTTTCCGCGCAAGAACTTCGAGATTCTCGCGAAACACGGAATCCTCGGCCTGTTGGTGCCGAAGGAACTCGGCGGCATGGGCCAAAATCACGTCTGCGCTGCGATGGTCGTTGAAACGATCGCGCGCTACGCCTGCCCCTCGACTGCAATGTGCTACACGATGCATATCGGTGCGGTCGCAGCCGCTCTGTTCCGGCACCATGACAGCCCGATCATCCAGGACATCATGCGGCGCATCGACAAGGACGTGCTGATCGGCACGCTGTCCTACTCCGATCCCGAGACCGGCTCTCATTTCTGGTATCCGTTCTCGTCCGGTGCCGAGAAGGTTGACGGCGGGTACAAGGTCCGCAAGAAGGCATCGTGGACGACCTCGGGCGGCTTCGCGGATTGGTACATCCTGCAGACGACCAGCCCGGATTTCGGCGGCAATTACGCCGATCTCACCTGCTGGCTCGCGCTCGCCAACGAGGTCAAAGCCGATCCGTCGAAATGGGACGGGCTCGGCTTGCGCGGCAACCAGTCCGGCACGCTCGAACTCGACAACGTGTTGCTGGCCGAAAATCGCATGGTCGGCCCGCGCGGCGACGGCGCGGCTTCGAACGACGAATGCGTCGATCCGTTCTTCCTGCTCTGCTCATCGTCCTGCTGGAACGGCATCGCGCTGGGGTTGATCGACATCGCCAAGCGCCACACCACAATGAAGAAGCATGTCGACGTCGGCATGCGCGTCGCGGATTATCCGACGATCCAGGATTACTTCGGCGAGGCCCTGGCGGATACGAACGCGTCGCGCGCGCTCGCCTTCATGCTGGCGAAGTCGATGGACGATGTGACCAACGATTGCGACTGGTCGATCCACAAGGACCTGAAGGCGCTGCCGCGCGCGCAGTTCCTGCATTGGATGTGGATGGTGAAGTTCACCGCCGCGAAGAACGTCGCCCATGTCGCCGACAAGATGCTGCATGCCTGCGGTGGCACGGGTTACAAGCCGGGCCTCGGCATCGAGCGCTATCTGCGCGATGGCAAGGCCGGCTGGGTTATGGGGCCGACGAACGAAGTGCTCCGGCAGTTCATCGGCAAATCCTGCCTGCTTGGCTTCGAGTCGCTCGATTACTGGAACACATCGCTCAACGAGCGCGTGCTTCACAACGAGCTCAAGAAGCTCGATCCGAAGGGCAAGCGAGCCCTGGCCGACAAACTGATGAGCGAGGCAAAGGCCGCCGAATAACGCCACCGTTGCATCGCACCCGACGACAAGGGCCGGCTCCATCGGGGCCGGCCCTTTCGATTCCGCCGGCCACACGGATCGCAAAAGACCTGATAGAATGCGCGACCGCAGCGAACGGACCCTGCCATGTACAATCCCCCGCATTTCCGGATCGAAGAACGCGACCAGCAGCACGCCTTCATGGCTGCGCATCCGTTAACCCAGCTCGTCACCGAAACCGAAGCCGGCATTGTCGCGAACCCGGTCCCGCTTCTGCATCGCCCCTCGCCCGAACCGCTCGGCACCCTGCGCGGCCATCTGGCGCGCGCCAATCCGCAATGGCGCGACAGCCGCCTCGATCGCCCGGCGCTCGCGATCTTTCAGGGGCCGCACGCTTATGTGTCACCGAGCTGGTATGCTGAAAAAGCCGCAACCGGCCGCGTGGTACCGACCTGGAATTACAGCGTGCTGCATGTCTACGGGCGGCTCGCGATCCACGACGATCCGGCCTGGCTGCGCGCATTCCTGACCGACCTCACCGCGCGCCATGAGAGCGGACGAAACCCGCCCTGGGCGATCACCGATGCTCCCGCCGACTACATCGAGCGCCAGTTGAAGGGCATTGTCGGATTCGAGATGACAATCGAGCGGATCGAGGCGAAGGCAAAGCTCAGCCAGAACCGCAGCGAAGCCGATCGCAACGGCGTTATAGCCGGCTTGCGCAACGAAGCCGATCCGCTGGCGCAAACGACGGGCGAACAGGTCGCCGAGTCCCTCGGACGCTCGCGCCGCTAACGATTACACGGTTGACGTTACGACCGCGGGCGTTTCTTGTCCGGATCGTAGAACGGATAGCGTACCACCTTCGCCGGAATGCGCTTCTGGTGGCCGTCGATCTTGCCGATCTCGACCTCGGTACCGATCGCCGCGTATGCGACATCCATGCGGCACAAGGCGACCGGCTTCCCGACATATGGTGAGCGCACGCCGCTCGTCACGACGCCAACCTGCGCGCGGCCAACATGGACGCAATCGCCATGACCGGCCGGTTCCTGCCCGGCCAGCTCGAGCCCGACCAGCACGCGCTGGGGATGCTCCCTGCGCCGCGACAGCGCCGCATGCGCAATGCATTCGGTGTTGCCCTTGAGCGCGACGGTAAAGCCGATTCCGGCCTCGAACGGGTCGATCTGGTCGTTGAACTCGTAGTTGAAGAAAATCAGCCCCGCTTCGATACGCAGAATGTCGAGCGCCTCGAGCCCGAGCGGCGCCATTCCGTGCGGCCTGCCCGCATCCCAAACGGCATCCCACACGGCGGGTGCATCCTTCGGGTGGCAGAAGACCTCGTAGCCGAGTTCGCCGGTATAGCCGGTACGCGAAACGACAATGGGAATGCCATTGTAACTGCCGATCCGTCCGACGGTGAACCGGAACCACTCGATCTCATCGACCCGAGGTCGCGCCGGCGCGGTCCAGACAATGTCCTTCAGAATCTCGCGACTCTTCGGACCCTGCACCGAGATATTGTGCAACTGATCGGTCGAGGATTTGACCCAGACCTGCCGCATGCCGCGCTGTTCGGCCAGATCGCGCAGGAACTTTCCGTCAAACTCGTCGCCACCGATCAGGCGATAGCGGTCGGGCCCGAGCCGGAACACGGTCGCGTCGTCGAGCATGCCGCCATGCTCGTAGCACATCGCCGTATAGACGACTTCGCCGTCAGCGAGCTTGCGGATGTTGCGCGTACAGGCGAGTTGCAACAGCTCTTCGGCATCCTGGCCGAGCACCTCGAACTTGCGCAGCGCTGAAATATCATAGACGGCAGCAGCTTCGCGACACGCCCAGTATTCCGCGGTCGGGCCCTCGTTGTTGAAGCGCTGCGGCAGCCAGAAACCGCGATACTCGGTGAAGTTTCTCGTCAGCGCCGAGGTGCGCGGATGAAACCCGGTCTCGCGGGTTAGTCTCGGTTCGGAATCGGCACTCATCCGGAAAGCCACTCCTCGCGAGAAACTTTCCTTCTCGCCGTAAATTCGCACATGTACATCGGTCGGGTTCCACGCATTGGTCGCATCGATATCGTCGGGGCAGGCCGACGATCCGCAGACCAGATCGGTCATCGCACGCATCAGCACGTAGTCGCCCGGCCGCGACCAGGGATCGTTGAGGAAGATCGCATTCTGCGCGTTGACGCCGGTATTGTAGAAAAGATTGATCGCCTGCCAGCCCGGCCGCTTATCGAGCCCGTATGGCGCGAGCACCTCGTTGAAATTCTCCGAGCAACTCGTATGGCCCGGATAGCCGGCGTCCTCGTAGAACCGTGCCGTGCAGGCGAGCCCGAAGCTGTCATGCCGTCCGCAGGTATCGCGGATCACATCGCAGAGCGGCTGCAGATCGCGATCGAAATATTTCGAGGCGAGGCCCGGCAGCGGATAGAGCGAGCCCATGAAGGTGCGCGTCGCCGACAGATCGAGGCCGCGCTCCGCGCCATCCTGCAGACGCCGCGCGTTGAAGGCGAGAAAATCCGAACATTGCCGTCCGTCGACATCGATGATCTGGAGATACTGGCCCTCCTTCACCGTGTAGGACTGCGCCGTGCAGCGATCGATCCGGTATTCGGCGACGACATCGCCGAGCGGCGGCGGTAAGGGCCGCTCGATCCGGTTCTCGATCCGCGCGCGGCGCACGATCGCCACAAGATCGGTCGGCGGATCCTGCTTCTCGATATCCATCGGCCCGCCGGCGGCATGGACGATGCAGATGGCCTCGCGCCCGGCGCGATAGGTGACGCGTTCGCCGGGAAATGTATCGCCCGGCAGCGGCACGGCCACCCGATCGATCCCGGCCGGCACGCCATGCTCGCGCAACATGCGCGCGACGTCCTGCGTTTCCTCGGTCCCGATCAGCAAACGTGCGATGCCGCTCGATGCCGACGATGCGCTGAGCCCGAGCGCCGCCGGGTCGGGCTTCCCGGCCGGCGAGAACAGCGCCAGTTCGCAACGCTGCCTTCCTTCCAGATCGACAATCGTGAGCTCGTCGTCCGGCAGCAGACGCAGCACCACAGCACCACCGCCGCGCACGAAATAGCGCTCGGTTCCGGGCTCGAACACCGGCACGCCCGGCTCGCGGAAGCGCGGCGTCGGCCGATCCGATGCTGGCGACAGAATGTTCAAGAATACGCTCCGGCTATCCTTCGGCCCCAGCTTTCCTTGACCAAAGTTAGCAGCATTCGCGAAGGCGACCAACCGCGGGCCGGACGGCGGATTGGCGCGCGATTGGTGGAGCGGCGGTCGCCCACCGCCTTGATGCTCAGGCGGTAGGGTACTCGATCGTCTCGATTTCCAGCTCGCGATCACCCGCCGGCCGCTGCCAGATCACGGCATCGCCGACCTTGGCCCCCGTCAGCGCGCGGGCCAACGGCGAAACCCAGCTGATGAGCCCGGCCTCGGGATCGGCTTCGTCCTCGCCGACGATGGTGAACTGCCGCCGCTCTCCGTCCTCGTCGACGGTCGTGACGCGGGCGCCGAAGGCGACCTGGTCGTGCGGCTGGCTGCCGGGATCGATCAGGATCGACCGGTCGAGCCGTTCCTGCACATAGCGCAGGTCGCGCTCGGCGATCTTGAGCTCTTCCATATCCATGAGGTCGCCGTCCTGCGCCTCGAGCAGGCGGTGCCGCTCGGCCTGAAGCGCCTCGACCCGCTCGCGCAGCATCGACTGGCCCCGCGGCGTCACATGGTTCGGATACGGGCTTTGCGGCCGTTCCGGCAGCTCTTCCGACCCGGCGTTCTCCGACCCTTCCTTCACGAAAGCCCGACTCATGCCCGTTTTCCTGCAAAATCGTTGTGCAACAATGCGTTAATATAGGTACTCTGGGGGCCGCTGCGAAGGGGTCCCATGCGAAAGGGAAAAGACCTTGGGAAACGTCTATCTGGCCTGCGATGCGAAAGCCAAGCTGGGCGAAGGACCGATCTGGTCGCCGACGGAGCGCAGGCTCTACTGGCTCGATCTGACCGCCCCGGCGATCTGGCGGTTCGACCCGGCCAGCGGGCGCAACGAACCGGTCGCAGCCGATCTCGATGGCTATATCGGCGGCATGGTGGCGCGGGCGAGCGGCGGGTTCGTCCTGGTCGACCATCGTGGGCTGCACAACCTCGATCCCGCCACCGGCCGCGTCGAGCGGCTGGGCGCGCTGGCACCGAACCGGCCCGATACGCTCTTCAACGACGCCAAATGCGATCGAATGGGTGCCCTCTGGACCGGCACCAAACATGACGGCGAGCGCGACCCGGTCGGCGGGCTCTATCGATTCAAAGTCGATAGCTCGTCCGATGTGATCGACCAGGGCATCATCTGTGCCAACGGACCAGCCTTCAGTCCCGATGGCAGCATCGCCTATTTTGCCGACAGCAGCGCGCGGCGGATCTATCGCTACGAGATCGATACGCAGGCCGACAGGATCGGTCCGCGCCTGAATTTCGCGGCGACCGAACCGGCCGATGGCGAGCCGGACGGTATGACCGTCGATGCCGAAGGCTGCCTCTGGGTCGCGCTCTGGGGCGGCTGGCGCGTGCGGTGCTACGCGCCCGATGGCCGGATCGAACGCGAGATCCGCGTACCGGTGCCGCAGCCGACCTCGCCCGCCTTCGGTGGCGCCGACATGCGCACCCTCTTTCTCACCTCGGCGCGGCGCGGCCTCGATGCGGCGGCGCTTTCCGAGGCGCCGCTCTCGGGCGGTCTGTTCGCCATCGAGACCGACACCAGCGGATTGATCGAACCGCGCTTCGCCGGATGAACACGCCGAAGCGATACGATGTCGCGATCATCGGCGGCGGCGTGATCGGCAGTGCCGTTGCGTATTTTCTGGCGAGCAACGACGATTTCAAAGGCTGCGTTGCCGTCATCGAGCAGGATTCCACTTACGAGACGGCGGCAACCGCCCGCTCGGTCGGCGGCATCCGCCAGCAATTCTCGACGCCCGAGAATATTCTCATGTCCCAGTTCGGCGGCGCGTTCGTGCGCAACGCCGACCGGCATCTCTCGGTCGACGGCGCGCCACTGCATCTGCCTTTTGTCGAGAACGGCTATCTGTTTCTCGCATCCGATGCAGGCATGCCGATCCTGCGCGCCAATCACGAAACGCAGATCGCGCTCGGCGCCGATGTCGCCCTGCTCGATCCGGTCGCGCTCGGCCATCGCTTTCCCTGGCTCAATGTCGAGGGTCTTGCCGGCGGTTCGTACGGGCTCTCGGGCGAAGGCTGGACCGATCCCTACAGCCTGATGCAGGCCTTTCGACACAAGGCGATCGCGCTCGGCGTCGATTGGATCAAAGAGAGCGTGGTCGGGCTCGATCTTGCCGGCGGCCGCGTCGAGGCGCTGCGGCTTGGCAGCGGCGATACGCTTGCCTGCGGGCACGCCGTCAGCGCTGCCGGCTGGCATGCCGCGGAGATCGCCGCGATGGCCGGGATCGATCTGCCGGTGCGCCCGCGCAAACGTCTGGTCTTTGTCTTCGCCTGTCGCGAGCCGCTCAACCGGGTGCCGCTGACCATCGATCCAAGCGGCGTCTATTTCCGGCCCGAGGGCACGACCTATCTCTGCGGCGTGTCGCCGCCAGCCGATCAGGATCCCGACTGCATCGATTTCGAGATCGACTATTCGCTCTACGAGGAAACGATCTGGCCAACGCTCGCGGCGCGCGTCCCGGCCTTCGAGGCGATCCGGCTGGAGCGCGCCTGGGCCGGCCATTACGACTATAACCTGCTGGATCAGAACGCGATTCTGGGGGCGCACCCGGCCGTCGACAACCTGCTGTTTGCGACCGGTTTCAGCGGTCATGGGCTGCAGCAATCGCCTGCGACCGGCCGTGCCGTTGCGGAACTCGTCACCTACGGCGAATATCGTTCGCTCGATCTCCGGCGGTTCGGTTTCGCGCGTATCCTGGCGCAGGAACCGCTGCGCGAGATCAACGTCGTCTGAGGCCCCTCAGGGAGATCTAGGCCATGACCGTCAAGGCGCTCATTTCGATCATCGGCGAAGACCGCACCGGGCTGATCGCCGGGATCGCCGGGCGGCTGTACGATCTCGGCGTCAATCTCGGCGACACGAACTTCGCCGTGCTCGGTTCGGCCGCCGAATATACGTCGGTCTGCGAACTGCCCGAGGGCCTCACGCTCAATGCCATCGAGCGCGATCTGCGCGGGCTCCCGCTGCTCGCCAGCGCCGCCGTCAGCGTCACGCCGTTCACCTACGGAATGATTCACGGGCCAGCCGCCCGCATCACGCACAAGATCGAGATGGCCGGCCTCGACAGCCCGGGTCTGATCGCACGGATATCAGAGGCGTTCGTCGCATTCGGCGCGAACATCGTCCGGCTCAATTCGGAACGCGAAGCGGGTGCCGAGGGACTGCGTTATATCACGCGCATCGATGTCTGGATTCCCGCGGCGAAGGCCAGCGCCTGCCTTGCGACCGTCGCGAACACGGCGCAGCAGCTCAGCCTCACGTACAACTGTCAGGAAGTCGCGTCGGACTAAGCCGCCGCGACCCGCCTTACGGCTGCACTACTACGCAGGCGAGGTTGCTCTTCGCCGCGTTGACGTCGGTCGCAATCATGCGGCGGTTGGCGCAGTGCTCGTTGTAAACCGTTACCGTCTCGTTGAAGGTTCGTGAAATCGCGTAATAATTCGGCGTCAAATCGCGCCGCAGCATGTCGCGGATCTGATTGGCCTCGTAGATCATGCGTTTGATCTGCTCCTGCGCCAGCAGATCGTCGGGCGAAACGGTCACACGGAATGCTTCGATTTCGCCTTCGCGCTGCGCCAGCGACATCTGGCGCTCGGTTACCATCGCCCGGAGCGCATCGAGTTCGGGGCGCGACGCGTCGATCTGCTGCTGCTGGCACATGCAGAACCGGATCTCGTCGACGGACAGCGGCGGCGTACTGGACTGGGCCTGCGCTGCGATCGGCGCCGAAAACGCGATTGCCGCCAAAACCGCCGAGAACGCAAAACGGCGTGTGGCTCGTTCTTTCGTCATCGATCTCTCCTCCGCTTGCGGCTCGTCACCGTCCGG
>JBBDWW010000364.1:12864-15171 GCA_040902645.1 Dongiaceae bacterium
AACCGGGACAACCGGTGCGCCGCCGGTTTGTTCCCTGCGACTATCGTAACCGTCTCGGGCGCCGTCGCCATGCCGGGTCAGCGGCGACGGGTGCGCCCGGTCTTCGGCAGGTTCTTCGGCCGCCGACTTTTCTTACGGACCGGTGGCATTTGTATGGCGGCTGCGGCGACCGCTGGTTCAGGCACCAGCAATCCCAACGGGGCTCCGGGGGATGCTGACGGGGTCCGCCCCGCCGCCAGGTCTTCAATCAGCTTCAGATGTTTCGGCAGCAGGTCGCTCAACGCGTAGCGTTCGACGATCGTCTCGCGCGCCGCTTTCCGCAGTGCCGCATGGCGATCGCGATGGTCGAGCCCTTCCTCGATCCGGTCCGCCAGTTGTGAAGGCGAGAAAAAATCGACCAGCAAACCGTTCTTGCCGTCTTCCATGACTTCGCGGACCGGGTCGGTATCGGATGCGACAATCAGGCATCCGGCCGCCAGCGATTCCATCAGCGACCAGGACAGCACAAAGGGGATGGTCATGTAGACATGCACGGACGACGCCTGAAGCACCTTCAGATAGTCGTCGTACGGCAGATGGCCGGTAAAATGCAGGCGCGACTGGTCGATATCTTTCAGCTCTTCGAGCAGCTTTTTCTTGTAGGTCTGCCCCTGCGGCAGTTTTTTGCCGTAGGCGACGCGATCGGTACCGACGACGACCGTTTGCAAATTGGGCCGGCGCTTCTGCAGCAGGGCCACTGCATGCATGAATTGCGGAAAACCGCGATACGGTTCCATGCCGCGCGTCGCGTAGGTGAGAATTTCGTCGGCGCCGCTCAGATCGAGATTGATGTTCGGAAATACGAGCTTCGCTGCGGGATCTGGCTTGAAGAAATCGGTGTCGATCCCGTCATGCATCACGCTGATCTTCGAGCGGAACAGCGGCGGAATCTTGCTCGCCTGAAACGTCGTCGGGCAGATACCCCAGTCGCAGTTCACCAGGTCCATGACGATCGGAATGTTGCGCGTGCGGACGCGGCACATATCGTCGTAGCTGACTTTGCCGCGCGTGAAGAAATCGACGTCGGAATCCCGCGCGTGATAGAACCACTCGAAATAAGAAAGCTGCCGCGCCTCGGGAAAGAGGTCCTTGACGTAAAGCGTACAGCCCCAGCCGGAATGCCCGCAGATCACATCCGGCACAAAACCCTTCTTGCGCAGATCGGACAGCGAGCGAAATACGCCCTGCGCCTCAAGCACGGCGAGCTCCGTGTTGCGCAGATAATGGTGCGTCTCTTTGTTCGCCTCGCGCGCCGCCTTGTAGTAAACCCGCGATACACCGGGCAGCGACTTCTTGTTATCGAAGGATGCGCCGACAATCTGGTTGTTCTTGTTCGCGGCGAGCGCGGCCGCGACATGCTTGAACTGCGCCGGGAAATTATTGTGCAGGAAGAGAACGCGCATTGGTAACCCATGTTTTCGTCGCCGCGCCGGCCGCGCGACCGGAGATTAACGAGCCGGGCCCCTGATTTACCCGGTTTCTCCGGCCATTGCATCCCCGCCGGAATGGGCCGGGGAATTCGCGGGCTGGCCGCCTCGATTCGGCAATCATATAGTCGACCGCCGACGCCGTGCACGGCAACAAGGGAGCTTCACGGGTGCGGATCATCGTTCTGGGCGCCGGGGTCATCGGCGTCACGACGGCCTGGTATCTGGCGGCCGACGGCCACGCGGTGACAGTGGTCGATCGCCAGCCGCGTGTCGCGGCCGAGACGAGTTTTGCCAATGCCGGTCTGATCGCGCCGGGCCATGTCTATGCCTGGGCCTCGCCCCGGGCGCCGCGGATGCTGTTGCGCTCGCTCTGGCGCGATGACACCGCGCTGAAGCTGAGGCTGCGCGCCGACCCGGCTTTATGGCGCTGGGCCTGCGCGTTTCTGGCCAACTGCCCGGCCGGACGCAACCGCCGCAACACCCTGATCAAGCTTCGCCTCTGTTTGTTGAGCCTGCGCTTGCTCGACGAGCTGACCGCCACCGAGGCACTCGACTATCACCGCATCGCCAAAGGCCTACTGTATCTCTATCGCGATCCGGACCATCTCGCGGCCGGGCGGCGCAACATGGCGCTGCTCAACGAGAACGGCATGAACCTTCGCGCGATCGACGCCGACGAATGCCGGGCGATCGAACCGGCTTTGGCGGACGCGCGGACTACGATCGCCGGTGCAATCTACGCGCCGACCGATGCGAGCGGCGATTGCCGCCTGTTCACCGAACAGCTCGCCGAACGGGCCGCGCGGCGCGGCGTCGACTTCCAACTCGGTCGCGCGGT
>JBBDWW010000365.1:0-2183 GCA_040902645.1 Dongiaceae bacterium
CAGGATTCGAACCGGCCCGAAGCGGTCGTGCATCGCCGGGTGTACCGGCCCTGGGGTTCCTACGAACAGGTCGATGCCGGCGATCGTTTTCAGGTGAAACGGTTGATCGTTCGGCCCGGCGGCCAGCTTTCATTGCAGCGTCACGCGCAACGCGCCGAACATTGGGTCGTTGTGCGCGGCCGGGCCCGCGTCACGCGCGGCGACGAGGTTTTCGATCTGGATGCGAACCAGTCGACTTACATTCCGGTAGGAACCGTGCATCGCCTCGAGAATCGCGGCGAGGAGCCGCTGCATCTGATCGAAGTGCAGTCCGGCGGTTATCTGGGCGAGGACGATATCGAACGGCTCGACGACAGCTACGGGCGCCGCTGATCCGACGGATATTTCCGCCGTTCGACATTTTCCAAGAACCAATTGGGCCTTTGACTTATCCCCGCCCCGGCCGGAATATGACCGCCGAGATGCCGCAACCTGCGCGGTACTGCCCTTTTTTTGTCCTCCAGGAGACTTGAGATGAATAAACCGCTGCCGAATTCGCTCGCGGCGAGAGATATCGCCTATCACCTCCATCCCTACACCAATGCGGTGAAGCATGAGGCGGAGGGTCCACTGATTCTCACCGAGGGCAAGGGCATCCATGTCTATGACGAGAACGGCACGGAATACATCGAGGGTCTCGCCGGCCTGTGGAGCACGTCGCTCGGCTTTGGCGAACAGCGCCTGATCGATGCCGCGACCGCCCAGCTCCAAAAGCTGCCCTACTATCACAGCTTCACGCACAAGGTGCCGAGCATCACCGTCGAGCTCGCCGAGCGGCTGATTCAGATCGCCCCGGTGCCGATGTCGAAGGTGTTTTTCACCAACTCCGGCTCGGAAGCCAACGACACCGTCGTCAAGATGGTCTGGTACTACAACAACGCGATCGGCCGCCCGAAGAAGAAGAAGATCATCTCGCGCATCAAGGGCTATCACGGCGTCACCGTGGCCTCGGCCAGCCTCACCGGCCTGCCGTACAACCACAAGGATTTCGACCTGCCGATCGCCGGCATTCTTCATGCCGATTGTCCGCATTTCTATCGCTTCGGCGCGGATGGCGAGAGCGAGGAAGAGTTCGCGACCCGCCTTGCCGAAAATCTCGACAATCTGATTATCGCCGAAGGGCCCGATACGGTCGCCGCGTTTATCGCGGAACCGGTGATGGGCGCCGGCGGCGTCCTGATCCCACCGAAGACCTATTTCGAGAAGGTCCAGGCGGTCCTCAAGAAGCACGATGTGCTGTTCGTCGCCGACGAGGTGATCTGCGGCTTCGGGCGTACCGGCAATCTGTGGGGCTCGCAGACCTATGGTCTGAAGCCGGACATTCTGAGCTGCGCCAAGGCGCTCTCGTCGTCCTATCTGCCGATCGCGGCGGTGCTGATCAACGAGAAGGTCTACAGCGCGCTGCGCGACAATTCCGGCAAGCTCGGCACCTTCGGCCATGGCTTCACTTATTCGGGCCACCCCGTCAGTGCCGCCGTGGCACTGGAAACGCTCAAGATCTACGAGGAGCGCGATATCGTCGCGACCGTTCGCCGGGTGGCGCCGACCTTCGAGAAGCGGCTGCGCGCATACGCGGATCATCCGATGGTCGGCGAAGTCCGCAGCGTCGGCCTGATCGGTGCGGTCGAGCTGGTGCGCAACAAGAAGACCAAGGAGCCGTTCGATCCGAAGCTGACCGTCGGCCTCAAAACCGCCGGTTTCTGCCAACGCCACGGCCTGATTACACGCGCAATCATGGACAGCGTCGCCTTCTGTCCGCCGCTCATCATCACCGATGCGCAGATCAACGAGATGTTCGATCGATTCGGCCGCGCGCTCGACGAGGCCCATGGCTGGGCGAAGCAGGAAGGCCTCCTCGCCTGACCCGGGCGGCACAGGGAACACCAGCGGCGGGGCCCTCTTGCCCGCATTTCCGATAATGCGGTGGCGTTGCGTACAACCTTTGACAGCGGCCGCGCGCCGCAGGGCTTTGAGGCGGCAGCGTTTTTCCATCGAAGGGTGAATTTCCGACTCCAAATCGCGGGAGCTTTGCCGTAGCATCCGCGTCCTAAACGAGGACTGCCGGTTGGCCTAAGGCCAAAAATGCAGGCGGTTCCCCAAAAAACGACCGGTTCCAGGGAACGCTTCAGGAGACGAAGACGGGG
>JBBDWW010000366.1:0-15161 GCA_040902645.1 Dongiaceae bacterium
CGTCATAGGTCTTGAGGATCGTGTTCTTGGTCGAGAGATAGACCGGCCAGCCGAGGCCGAGCCCGTAATTGAAACAGGCGCGCGCGAATCCGCGAATCGAATCGTCGAGATTGTACATCGACATCGCCACCCCCGCCTCGGGGAAGCGGAACACTTCCAGTTCGATCGGTGCGCCGTCGCCGTCTGGCTCGAAGCGCATCGTCAGGCGACCCTTGCCGGGCACCCTCATCTCGGTCGCCCGATATTGATCGCCGAAGGCATGGCGGCCGATGACGATCGGCAGCGTCCAGCCCGGCACCAGCCGCGGCACGTTCCGGCAGATGATCGGCTGGCGGAAGACGGTACCGCCCAGAATATTGCGGATCGTGCCGTTGGGCGACTTCCACATCTTCTTGAGTTTGAATTCCTCGACCCGCGCCTCGTCGGGCGTAATCGTGGCGCATTTGACGCCGACGCCATATTTCGCGATCGCATTGGCGGCATCGATCGTGATCTGGTCTTCGGTCGCGTCACGGCTCTCGATGCTGAGATCGTAGTATTTGAGATCGATGTCGAGATAGGGAAGGATCAGCTTGCTCTTGATGAACTGCCAGATGATCCGGGTCATCTCGTCGCCGTCGATCTCGACGATCGGGTTCGTTACTTTGATTTTTTGCATGGTCTTCGCGGGTTCTCTTCGGGAGGCTCTATTTCAGCGGGCCGGGCGCCGGAAAATTTCGTTCCGATGCCGGGCGGGGCGGCGGGAACATAGCATCGCCGGGCCTGTTGGCAAGTTAACGTCGCGCGATGTCGGTCAATGCCCGTTCCATGCCCGCAACATGCGCATCGAAGCTGTGTTTGCGTTCCAGAATCCGCCGGCCGCGACGGCCGAGCCGGGTCATCAAGTCGCGATCCTCGTAGATCATGCGGATGTTTCCGGCGAGCGTCTGCCAGTCGCCGACCGGCGAGAGTAGACCCGTCTCACCGTGCCGGATCGTCTCCGGAATCGGGCCGAAATTGCTGGCCAGCACGCATTTGCTGAAGGACAGCCCTTCGAGGATCGCAAGCGTGATGAGATCGTCGCGGGTCGGAAACACCATCGCATCGCAATTCTGGATGTAGGCAGCGACCTCGGCCTCGCTGACATTGCCGGTATAAACGATATTGGCGCCGATCTCGTCGACCTTGTTACAGTAGGGATCGTCAGCCGGCCGGTTGCCGACGCAGACAAGCCGGATATCGGGATTGCCGAGATGTTTGACCGCCATCGCCGAAAGATCCTGCCCTTTGCGGCGATCGACGCGGCCGAGATGCAGCAGATAGAACTTGCCCGGCTCGCGCGCGAACGGTGCCGGCTGGGGTGATAGGTCCATGCCGATGCCGTAGGGAACGACGGTCCAGTTATCGGTCTTGAGATGTTCCTTGTAGAGCGTATCGGCCTGCCACAAAGTCGGGAACACGATGCGATTGGCCTTGGTATAGGCATCGAACCGGAATGTCGGCATGGCCATGTAGTGACGGCCGAATCTCGGTTCGTGAATCCACCACAAGACCGGGCAGCGACCGGCCGCGCGCGATACAACCTTCGACGCGGTGATCGTGTTGCACAGCATGACGTCGTAATCGCGCATCGAGGCGGTTTCGACGAAGCGCGCGCCGAGCTTCTCATATTGCTCGATCAGCGGTTCGCCCGGCCGCGCGATCAGCCGCACCATGTGAATCTCGTGGCGTGTCACCAGCTCGCGGATCAGGCGGAACAGGATGATCTGCGCGCCCTCGCGCAGGTAATTGTGACTGTGAACCAGAATCTTCATCTCTCGCTGCCTAAATCCGTTGCGGCTTGTCGGGGCGTTTTGCGGGCGGTGCTTCCAGCAGCGCCGGAACGACGTCTTCGGCACGATCGACGACGCGCAGCAGCCCGCGATAGTGCGGCCGGAGAAACCCTTCCTCGATCTGGCGCTCGATCATCGCGAGCAGTGGATCCCAGTAGCCACCGACATTGACCAGCAGAACGGGCTTGTCGTGCAGCTCGAGCTGGCGCCAGGTGATGATCTCGAAAGTTTCGTCGAGCGTACCGAACCCGCCGGGCAGAATGACGAAGGCATCCGAACGCTCGAACATCATCTGTTTGCGCTCATGCATGCTTTCGACCACATAGAGTTCGCTAAGCCCGCCGCGATGCGCTTCACGCGCGCGCAGGAAGGCGGGAATAATGCCGATCACATGGCCGCCTTTTTCGAGGACGGCGTCGCAAACCACACCCATCAAACCGACACCGCCGCCCCCGAACACCAGCTTCAGCCCGTGCTCGGCGATGGCGCGCCCGAGCGTCGCGGCGGCCTCGCGATAGCGCGGGTCGTTGCCGGTCGAAGAGCCGCAATAGACACAAACAGACTGGGGAGCGATCATATAGGTGTGAAAAATGCAGCGTCGGTTGCGGCAGCGCGCCGAGGCGCCGGGATCGGCGCGCGCCAAAATAGCGGAGGCGGGCGGTCGGGCCAATGGGGCGCGGGGCGCCGGATCGGCCCGATTTTCGCGCTGCTGTCGGGATTGCTGGTGCCCACCTTCTTGCTGCTCGCGCTTCCGGTTCTCGCGCAGGACGAAAACGCGGCTGCGGTCGAGCGGGGCGCCTATCTCTTCGCCGCGGCCGGCTGCGCCGGATGCCACACCGACGTCGAGAGTGACGGCCCGCCGCTGGCTGGCGGCCGCGCGCTCGAAACGCCGTTCGGCATTTTCTATAGCCCGAACATCACGCCCGATCGGGAAACCGGAATCGGCGGCTGGGCGGAAGCGGATTTCGTGCGGGCCTTGCGCGAGGGCAAGGCGCCGGACGGCAGCACATACTTCCCGGTCTTTCCCTACACCTCGTTCACGCTGATCGCGGACGCGGATGTAAGCGACATATGGGCCTATATGCGCTTGCTCGAGCCCGTCACCCGTGAGAATCGGGCGCACGAGGCAGCATTCCCGTTCGGCTGGCGCGGCCTGCTGCCGATCTGGCAATGGCTGCATTTCGAGGCGGGGCCGATGAAAGCGGACGTCAGCGCCGCATCCGAGATCGCGCGCGGGGCCTATCTGGTGAATGCACTCGGCCATTGCGGCGAATGTCATACGCCGCGCGGCGCAATGGGCGGGATGGATCGCCATCGCTGGCTCGCCGGCACCGAGGAGGGGCCCGAGGGCGGCAAGATTCCGAACATCACGCCGGATCCTGCGACCGGCACTGGCGCCTGGTCCGATGCGGAAATCCTGCGCGTGCTGGAAAGCGGCATGCTGCCGGATTTCGACGTGGTCGGCGGCGGCATGGCCGAGGTCGTGCGCAATAGCACGAGCAAGCTCACCGAACCGGACCGACTCGCAATCGTCGCCTACCTGCGCTCGCTGCCGGCGATCGAGAACGACGATGCGGCCGCAACGCAGCCGGAGTTTTGACGCCGTTTGTGGCGGCTGGCGGCGGATCCGCGGAGCCTGCTGCCGCTTTTCATGACAGAGGGCGCCGCGGTTGATACTCTCGGCAGGACTCGGCAGGGCAACAGAGGGAGGCCGAGGCCCCGTGAATCGTCACATTGCTATCGGCATTGTCGCGGCTGCCGCGGCTATCGCGGTCGCGCTGTTTCTGTTTCTCGGCCGTTCGGGCGAGGAGGTTGCGGATCTGCCGGCGGACGAGCCGTCTGCGGCTGCAACATCGCAGGACAATGCGGCGAGCGACGACGGCGCGACAGTCGATGCGGCCGTCGACACGGGCACAACGGAAGATGCTGCCACCGGCGATGTGGATACGGATCAGGATTCCGTTCGGCCGAGTTTCGATATCGTGCGCGTCACGCCGGACGGCATGCTGGTGGCGGCCGGCCGCGCGGCACCGGGCAGCGTTGTGACGCAGCGCGTCAACGGCGAGGTGTTCGATACGGTCGAGGCCGATGAGCGCGGCGAATGGGTGATGCTGCCGGATCACGCGCTCGCACCGGGCACGCATGAACTTGGCTTGGTTGCGCAGTTCGGCGACGATCCCGAAATCGTATCCAAAGATGTGGTCGTCGTGGTGGTGCCCGATCCGGCGCAGGTTGCTGCCGGCGATGCACAGCCGCTCGCGGTCATCATGCCGGATACTGAAGGCTCGGCGGCCGAGGTGTTGCAGGGTCTCGAACCAGCGCCGGGCGAAGGAATCCAGAGCGGCGATCTTAGCATCGACAGCGTCGATTATGGCGAGGACGGGCGCGTCATCATCGGCGGTCGCGCGCCGGTCGGCACGACGCTGCGCGCCTATCTCGACAATGTGCCGATCGCGTCGGCCGAGAGCGGCCTCGATGGGCGCTGGACGGCGCGGCCCGAGACCCCGGTCGCGCCGGGCCTGCACTGGCTGCGGATCGATCAGGTCGATGCCGAGGGCAAAGTGATCTCGCGGGTCGAGACGCCGTTCTCGCGCGCCGAGACCGACGAGATCGTTCCGGACGGCACGAGTGTGGTCGTTCAGCCCGGCAATAGCCTGTGGCGCATCGCGCGGCGCATTTATGGCGAGGGGCTGCGCTATACGGTGATCTACGAGGCCAATCAGGACCAGATCCGCGATCCCGATCTGATTTATCCCGGCCAAATATTCACAATGCCCGGCGGCGGGGCGGACGCGAACTGAGGGCGGCGGGCAACCGCCGGATCGATCATGCCCCGGGACCCCGCGGCGGTCGTGCCAGGGCCCCGGTTGCCGGTGGCAGAGCGACACAGGTTTCTGCCCTTTGCGATCAAGGCCTTGCGGCATCTCCGCGGTTTTGGCAGAAGCAGGCCGCTGTCCGTCTTCGTCGATCGCCGAGAGGAACAGGGCTTGGCTCCACCGGACCGCCGCACCTTTTTTTCCCGCTTTGAGCGCCTGCTGCGGTACCGGTTCCTGGTGCCGCTGAAGCGGACGCCGCACCCGCCGGAATGGGCGGCACGCGCGACCGCGATCGGCCTGTTCTGGGGGCTCTCGCCCACGGTCGGTATCCAGGTGCTCGCGGTTTTCCTCACCTGGATCGTGGCGCGGCGGTTGTTTCGCTGGAATTTCGGCTTGCTGATCGCGATGGTCTGGACGTCGGTATCGAACGTCCTGACCGCAATTCCGCTCTTTTACTCGTATTTCATCACCGGCCGGCTGTTACTCGGCCAGTGGGACGGCCTCCCCGGTTACCGCAGCTTTTCGGTGAGTTGGCACGAGGCGGCCTCGCCCGAGCTCAACTGGTTCGAGCAGCTCGAGGAGTGGTTCCATCTGGTGGTGGTGGAATGGGGGGTGACCATGCTGGTCGGATCGGCGCCGTTCGCCATCCTGGGCGCCTGGCTCGGTTACCGCGTGACCTATCGCTTTATCGTCCGCTACCGGCGGATGCGGGCCGAGCGGATCGCGCGGCGCCGCGCGCAGCAAACCAGCCTTTAGATCGCGATCGGCCCGGTTTCGCTGGCCCTTCTCCAGCTCGTCGAGCGGAGGCGGCCGGCGCTGCGGTAAAGGGCGACATGCCTGATATATCGTAAGTATGCAGCGAACTTGACTCAAATGGACCGATCACGGAATCTCAGGATGGCGCGCGCGACTGAAATTTCTTGGATCGTCGCAATTCGCCTTGCGATCGTCCGATGCGGCACAAAGACCGCGATTCGTTGCGGTCGACCGACAACAAAAGAGACAGGGAGGACTACCGAGATGAAAAAAGTTCTGCTGGGGGCGGCTGCCCTCATGTTGCTTGGCACGACCGGCACCGCCGGCGCGCAGGAATTGAATCTGCTGACCTGGGAAGGTTACGCCGACGAAAGCTTCGTGGTGCCTTTCGAAGAGGCAAGCGGCTGCGAAGTGACGGCAACCTATGTCGGATCGAACGACGATTTCGTGCCGAAGCTCGCGGCGGGCGGTGGCGTGTACGATCTGGTTTCGCCCTCGATCGACACCACGTCGGTCACTGTGGCGGCCGGCTTCATCGATCCGATCGATCCGTCCCGTGTCGAGCGGATCGGCGAACTGTTCCCGCAGTTCCGCGACGCCAAGAACATCACCATGGACGATCAGGTCTGGGGCGTGCCCTACACTTGGGGTTCGATTCCGTTCATGTACCGGACCGACATGATCCCCGAGGCACCGACTTCGCTCGCGGCGCTGTGGGATCCGCAATATGCCGGCAAGGTTTCGCTCTGGGACGACAAGAGCTCGCTCTATGTGGCCGCCCGGCACAATGGCGACATGAACATCTACGATCTCAGCGAAGAGCAGCTCGAGGCGGCGAAGCAGACGCTGATCGAGCAGAAGCCGCTCATCCGTAAATATTGGGGCACGGCCGGCGAGCTGGTCGAGCTGTTCGCATCGGGCGAGGTCTGGATTTCCAATACCTGGGGCGGCTATCAGTCGGCCGTTCTCATGGAACAGGGCATCCCGGTCGCCGAGTTTATTCCGGAAGAGAATGCCGAGGGCTGGATGGATTCCTGGCAGCTCGTGAAAGGCTCGCCCAACACGGACTGCGCCTATGAATGGATCAACTATTCCATCTCCGAGGAAGGCCAGTGCGGCGTTGCGGCGATTACCGGCTATTCGGTGGCAAACCCGGTGGCCGCGCAGAACTGCATGGAACCCGATCAGTTCACCGGCCTGCATATGGACGATGTCGGTTACATCGACAGACTGATGCTGTGGGAGACGCCGACGAATCTCGATGCGTACACCAACACCTGGAACGCGGTTAAGGCAGCCGAGTAACAGGGCCGAGATTTCGGGCCGGGCGGACGAGCGATCGTCCGCCCGGCGTATCTTTCACGGCTGGATTCCGAAAAGCGCAGATGTCCAACACTGTTGAACTCGATCAGGTCAGCAAGACCTTTCCGGGCGGTATCGTGGCCGTCGACAATCTCTCGCTGGCGGTTCGCGAGGGCGAATTCGTCACGCTGCTCGGTCCTTCCGGGTGCGGCAAGACGACTACGCTGCGCATGATCGCCGGTTTCGAGGCGCCCGACAGCGGTCGGGTCTTCCTCTCGGGCGAGGACGTGACCGACCTGCCGCCGTACAAGCGTAGGGTCAACACCGTCTTTCAGGACTATGCGCTGTTCCCGCATATGTCGGTTACGCAGAATATCGGCTATGGCCTGCGGGTTGCCGGCGTGCCGCGCGAGGAGATCCAGCGCCGTGTCGAGGAATCGCTCCGCATGGTCGATCTGCTCGACAAGCGCGACGTACGACCCGCGGCGCTCTCGGGCGGGCAGAAGCAGCGTGTCGGGCTCGCGCGCGCGCTGATCCGCAATCCGAAAGTTCTGCTGCTCGACGAACCGCTTTCCGCGCTCGACGTCAAATTGCGCGATGCGATGCAGATCGAGCTCAAGCATCTCCATCAGAAGCTCGGCATCACCTTCATTCTCGTCACGCACGATCAGAAAGAGGCGCTGGTCCTTTCCGATCGCGTGGTGGTAATGGATTCCGGACGTGTCGTGCAGGCCGGCACGCCGGCCGAGCTCTACGACCGGCCGGCGACGCCCTATGTCGCCAATTTTATTGGCGTTTCGAATTTCGTGCATGCCCGCATCGCCGACGTCTCGAACGGCATGATCGTCGCCGAAGCGGGCGGACTGTCTCTGCGGGTGCGCGCCGAAGGCAGCCGGGCCGAGCGCGGCAACAATGTGCTGCTCGCGGTACGGCCGGAAAAGGCGCAGCTTCTGATCAACGGGGCGGCGGCGCCCGAAGGCTCGAACCGGATCGAGGGCCGCATCGTCGATCATCTGTTCCAGGGCAATCTGGTGCGGCTCGGCATCGATATCGGCCAGAAGCATCCCTTCATGCTCGATATCCAGCTCAATCTCGGGCTCGGCGATTCCAGCCTGCCGAATCCGGGCAGCGCGGTCGCGTTCGCGGTGCATCCCTCGGCGATCAGCCTGTTCGTCGACAAAGGGCAAAACTGAGGCGCCGGCGATGAATCTGACGACACGCCGCCGCGTCAACTATACCGGGGTTCTCGCCGGGCCGGTTCTGTGGGTGGCGATCTTCATGTTCGTGCCCTACGCGATCATGCTGACCTACAGTTTCTATTCGCGCGAATTTCCGTTCATCATTCCGGATTTCCAGTTCGGCAACTATCTCCAGCTCTTCGCCGATCCACAATATTATCAGGTGTTTCTCCGAACGCTGAAGATCGCGGTGCTGGTGACGCTCGGCGCGCTGGTGCTCGCCTATCCGCTGACCTATTTCATCGTCTTCAAGATCCGCTCGCCGCGACTGCGCATGCTGATCTACGCTTCGGTCATCGTGCCGCTCTGGGTTTCCTATCTGCTGCGCGCCTATACCTGGAAGACGATCCTGGGCAGCCAGGGCGTGCTGAATTCGTTCCTGATCTGGGCCGGCATTCTCGATCAGCCCTCGGATTTATTCCTCTATAACCAGTTCGCGATGGTGCTCACGCTCACCTATATCTTCGTGCCGTTCATGGTGATGTCGATCTTCGCCTCGCTGGAAAAGATTCCGGTCAGCCTGATCGAGGCCTCGAAGGATCTCGGCGTCGGCCGCATCCGCACCTTTCTCTCGGTCACCCTGCCGCTCTCGGTGCCGGGCATTCTCGCCGGCGGCGCGATCACCTTCGGCCTGACGATGGGCGATTTCGTCGCGCCCTTCCTGGTCGGCGGTCCCGACGGGGCGTTGCTCGCGACGATCATGCAGAGCCAGTTCGGTACCGCGCTCAACTGGCCGCTGGGTGCGGCGATCGCCATGGTTATGATGATCGTCGTGCTCTCCATCATCACTCTGACCGACCGCGCCGAGCGCGCCGGCCGGCTCGATCTCGGATAACATCATGTCGGCAACCGCTCTCGAAGCCTCACAGGAAATCGTACCGGCCCATCGCGCCCGGCGGCGCTGGCTGCGCGGCCGTAGCGGTTCGGATGCGGCGCTGCTGATCTCGACGGTGCTTGTCGTCGCGTTTCTTTATCTGCCGGTCGTCGTCCTGATCGTGTTCAGCTTCAACGACAACAAGATCACGACGCTGCCGCTGGCCGGATTTACCTGGGGCTGGTACGAGTCCGCTTTCGCGAACAAGGAGCTGCTGACGGCGCTGTGGAACAGCGTTTTCGTCGCCACCATCGCGACCTGCCTTTGCGTGGTGCTCGGTGTGCCAGCCGGCATCGCGCTCGATCGCGTGGATTTTCCGGGCAAGCTGCTGTTCCGCCGCTTCATCCTGTTGCCGCTGGTGCTGCCGGGACTGATCACCGGTATCGCCATGATGATCATGTTCAACAAGGTGATCGGCTTTAACCTGAGCCTCTATACCGTGATCCTCGGCCATGGCACGGCGCTGGTGTCGGTGGTGGCGACGCAAGTCTTCGCGCGGCTGCAACGCTTCAACCGCCGGGTCGAAGAAGCCTCGTCCGATCTCGGGGCAACACCGCTCCAGACTTTCTGGCTGGTTACCTTGCCGAACATTCGCGCGGCAATCCTCGGCAGCGCTTTGCTGTCGTTTACCTTGTCGTTCGACGAGATCCCGGTCACCTTCTTCCTGACCGGCCGCGACAACACGCTGCCGATGTATATCTATTCGACGCTGCGTCGCGGCATCACGCCCGAGATCAACGCCATCGGCACAATTATCGTGGTGATATCGCTGGTGTTGATCGGCCTGTCGATCTGGCTGCTGAGCGATCGGGGCGAACGGCCACTCAAATAATCCTGGCGGTTGGGGGAGCGATATGGCGCGGGCGAAGTCGTCTGACACGAAACTCGCGGCGGCGACGCCGGCCAAGGCCGCTGCCGCCTTGCGCGAAAAGAAAATCCGCACCGTCCATATCGGCATCTTCGACAACGATGCCTGTTTTCGGGCACGACGGCTGCCGACGGCGGTCGCCGAAAGCGCGTTTCGCGGCGAATACTCCTTCGTCAACGTGTTGCCGCAATGGGATATCGGCGAAAACATCCTCGATTCAGAGTTCAATTTCGTCGACGAGCCGGTGACAGTCGATCCGACCTCAGGCCGCCATTATCCGTTCGAACCCGATGCCGCGCTCTATGTCGGCAGCTATGCGGGGCCGTCGGCGGCACTCTCGCCGCGCTCGCTGCTGGCGGACCAGGTGGCGCGCGCGGCAAAACTCGGTTTCGACGTGAAAGCGGCGCTCGAATGCGAGTTCACCATGCTGGCCGAGACGGCTGAAAGCCTGCGCAGCAAGGGCTTCGCCAATCTGACGCCGGCCCTGCCGGACAATCGCTGCTGGGCCGCGGACACGGCCGCGCCCTATGCGGCATTCTGCGCCGATCTCGAGGCGATGCTGAACGGCATGGCGATTCCGATCTACGCGCTCGGCACCGAACTCGGGCCCGGCTGTCTCGAGGCGACGCTTGCTGCAGAGGATGCGGTGCGCGCGGCCGACAGCTATGCGCTGTTCCGTCAGATGACCAAGGCGTTCTGCCGCCAGCGCGGCATGACGGCGACCTTCATGGCGCTGGTCGGCGACGGGTTCCAGGGTCTTTCCGGCCATGTGCATCTCTCGCTGAGCGATCGCATGACCGGCAAACCGGTCTTCGCCGATGCGCGCGACAAAGACGGGATCAGCCCGACCATGCGCCGTTTCATCGCGGGCATCCTGCATCAATTGCCGGACTGGACCGCGCTCTGCACCCAGACGGTGAACGCCTATCGTCGCATGGTGCCGGGCATGTGGGCGCCGCGGACGGCGACCTGGGGCTTCAACAATTATTCGGTCGCGGTTCGCGTCGCGGCGGCAACGCCGGAGACGACGCGCATCGAGTTCCGGATTCCGGCGTCGGACACGAACCCGTTCCTCGCGATCGCAACGGCACTGGCGGCCGGGCTCTGGGGCATCGAGAACGACCCGCCGCTGCCGGCACCCGTCACCGGCAATGCGCGCGAGATCGTGCCGAAAGGCTTGAAGCCGCTGCCGCACGACCTCAAAATCGCGACCGATCGGCTGGTTGCGAGCAAGACGGCGCGCGCCACGTTCGGCGATCGGTTCATCGACCATTTCGCGAAGACGCGCTATCAGGAGGAAGCCGCGATTCGACGCGAAGTCAGCGCGGCGGAACGCCGGCGCTATCTCGAAACACTCTAGGACGGCGCACCAACGGCGCCGGCTTGCGATTTCTACGCAGGGGAACGACGCGATGACCGATCTTGAACGCTATATGAGCCAGGATGCGCGCGAGGAGCAGATCCGCCAGGTGCGCGCTCGGATCAACGAGACCGGTGTCACCTACATCTATTACCAGTATGTCTCGATCACCGGCCGCATCATGGGCAAGGGTGCGCCGGCCGATCACTGGGAGGCGATGGCGAAAAAGGGGGTGCAGACCTGGATCGGCGGTCTCACCAACGTGCTGCCGGATCGCAGCGGCAAACTGATCGGGTTCGGCCCGAACACGCATGAACTGCTTGCAATGCCCGATCCCGACACGTTCTGCCAGTTGCCGTGGGAGAAGCGCACCGGGCGGGTGTTCTGCACGGTCTTCCATATGCGCGAGGATCCCAAGAATCCCGGCGGTTATATGACCGGCGACAGCCGCGGCAATCTGCGCCGCGCGCACGAGAAGTTCGGCCGCGACCATGACGGACTGCAGATGCGGCATGGCTGCGAGCCAGAGATGATGTGGCTCAATCGCGGCGAGGATGGCGGCCATGCCGGTGGCCCGACCAAGCCGCTCGCTTATCACATCGACCAGTTCGAAGAGTTGGCACCGGTCTATCTGAAGGTGATCGATTACGCCCGCGCCATGGGACTCGACATGATCCAGGGCGACCACGAAGACGCGCCGGGCCAGCTCGAACTCAATTTCATGTTCGACGACGCGCTGCGCACCGCAGACCGGCTCACCACCTATCGCCAGATCTGTCGCCGCGTCGCGCGCGAGTTCAACCTGATCGCCTGCTTCATGACCAAGCCGTTCATGAAGATGTCGGCCAACGGCTGTCACCACAATATTTCGCTCTGGAGCGGCGGCGAGGACCGGCTCGTGCCGCTCGGCCACGATCCGCTGCCGGGCGCGAACGAGGTGTTCACCTATCGGCAGGGCGGCACGAACGAGTTCATTGACGCTTCGAAGCCGGGCGCCTGGCTGCCGCCGCCGATCGGGCGTCATGCCGTGGGCGGCATGCTGAAGCATCTGGTGGCACTGACTGCGATCGGTGCTTCGACGGTCAATTCCTACCGACGGATGATGGATACGGGACTGTGGGCGCCCGTCTTCGCCGATTGGGGCTTTCAGAACCGGACCTGCGCGCTGCGCGTTTCGGCGCCGGGTCGCATGGAATATCGCTCGGTCGATTCGATGGTGAACCCCTATCTGATGGCATCGGCGTTGCTCGCGGCCATGGACGACGGGCTGAAGAACAAGATCGATCCCGGCGAGCCGGAAGAGCGCAACATCTACGAGGCGATGGAAGCCGGCAAACAGGTGAAGCGCCTGCCGAGCAATCTCGGTGCGGCGCTGGATGGGCTCGCCGCCGACGAGGTGGTAAAATCGGCCCTGCCGGGCGACATGTACCGGCTCTACGAGCTCTATAAGCGCGACGAATGGGATTCGTTTAACGCCACCGTCAGCAACTGGGACGTCGAGCGCTATCTCGACTGCCTGCCCTAAGGAGGGGACGCTGCCATGATCGAACTGACCCGCGACCAGATCGAGCAATTTCACGAAGACGGGTTCCTGATCGTCGACAAGCTGATCGATGTGGCCGACGTCGATCGCCTGCTCAAGCGCTACGAGCCGCTGTTCCGCGGCGAGTTCGAGACCGGGATCGAGCCGGACGAATGGAACTGGCGCGAGGGCCGCGATGCGGAAGACCGCACGAGGCAGATCTGCAATGCCTGGAAGGCGGATCGCACGATCGCCAGCGTATCGCTTCGGCCCGATATCGGCCGTGCGACGTCGACGCTGATGGGTTGGCCGGGCGCACGCGTGCAGGTCGACAATGTGCTGTGGAAGCCGGCCGGTGCGAAGTCGATCGCCTTCCATCAGGATTGCAGCTATCTGCGCTGGTTCACGCCGCTCGGCATGTGCAGTTGCTGGATCGCACTCGACGATACGAATGCGACCGGCGGCACGATGGAACTGGTGCGCGGCTCGCATCAATGGGGCGAGTTTCCGGTCGCGAAGAATTTCCACGCACCGTCCGATTATCGCGCCGATCTGACCGAGGCCGCCCGCAAGGTCGGCAAGACACCGGAATTCGTGCCGGTCGTGGTGCCGAAGGGTGGCGGTTCGTTCCATCACGGCTGGACCTGGCATGGGTCGGGCCCGAACACGACGGGCAAGCCGCGCCGCACCCTGGTTTCACACACGATCAACTCGGAAGTGCGCTATGATCGCGCGCATGTCGGCGAAGGCACCGGTCCCTGGTACGGCCGTTATATGCGGCAGGACAGCGACGAGATGGACGAGAGTTACTTCCCGATCCTGTGGACCGAGGACGGCCGCCGCACGAAATGGCTCGACGCCTATCAGGCGAAATCGGGCGAGAAGCGCGCCGCCTGAGCCGGTTTCGATCCGGTCGCGCCATCCGGGTCATGCCGATATCTTTATGGTTACCGCCGGCCTAGGATGACGCTCCGGCGGACGGCCGGGCGATTGCGCTCGTTTTCCGTCTCGATTCCGACAGCCCGCGCCCGAAATACCGCATGCCGTCGATCGCCGCGATCAATCGGGAGATCCGAATGAACATCGCTGAGACAGCCGGCCATTATGTCGCCGGCGCATTGATCGGTATCGTGTTGATGACGATCGTGGCGTTCAGCACCGGCTGGGTGACGCTCACGCGCTCGATGAACGAGCGCGTCGAACGCGCGCAGATCGAAGCCTTCGCCTCCATCTGCGTCTATAACAGCCTTGCGTCATGGGTGAGCGACGGCAAAAAGATCGAGGATCTGGCCGGCGACAGCAATCGCGAGCGCGAGGCGCTGGTCGAGCTGTTCGTTCCGGCAACGGAATCGGTCTACGGGCTCGAGACCCAGATCCGCAGCGCCTGCGGCAATATCATCCGCGCGCGGGCCTAAACAGCGTGGCCTGAGCGCGCATCATATCGGCGTTAGTCGGCCGATGTCGGAACCTGGCGCGTTTTGAAAAATTGGCTGGGGGACCTGGATTCGAACCAGGGTTGGCGGAGTCAGAGTCCGCAGTCCTACCGCTAGACGATCCCCCAAGCATGGGCCCGCGGCATGCGTTCCCGGTGCCGCAGCGTGCCGCAAGATAATGACCCGGTCCGGGCCTTTCAACCCCGCATCAAATCAAGGGTTTGCGGGTTACCGCCCAGCCCGGGCGGGCGCCGCGGACGCTTCCGGCGCCGGCCCCCTGTCGTTAGGATGGCGGGCTAAGGGCTGCGCAAGACAGCCCCAGGGAGGCTGGCCTTTGACCGAGCTGCAATCGATGGCGCCGCCGGATCCCGGTCGGGCGCGCCGGAATGCGTCGGCGGACGAGACGCTGGCTGCGATCGATCTGGGCACCAACAACTGCCGGCTGCTCGTCGCCCGGCCGAACGGTGCCGGATTTCGGGTCATCGATGCCTATTCGCGGATCGTCCGCCTCGGCGAAGGCCTGTCGCGCACCGGCGTTCTCTCCGAAGCGGCGATGGACCGGACAATCGCGGCGTTGCAGGTTTGCGCGCGCAAGATGCAGCAACGGCACGTCACCCGCGCCCGCAGCGTCGCAACCGAAGCCTGCCGCCGCGCGAGCAACTGCGAATCGTTTCTCGACCGTGTGCGCGCCGAAACCGGAATCGAGATCGAGATCATCTCGAGCGAGGTCGAGGCCGAACTGGCATTCCGCGGTTGCGCGCCGCTGCTCACGCCCGATCGCCATCGCGCCATCGTGTTCGATATCGGGGGTGGCAGCACCGAGATCGGCTGGCTCGCCGTCGATTCCGGCGGGCAGCTCGAGCTGATCGACTGCGTGTCGCTGCCGGTGGGCGTCGTCAATCTCGCGGAGCGGCACGATCGCGACGCGGTCGAACCCGACCGTTACGACACGCTGACCGGCGAGATCGCCGCGATGCTGGCCGCGTTCTGCCAGCGCAACGAAATCGCCAGCGCCGTGCAAGGCGGCACCGTGCAGATGCTCGGCACCTCGGGCACGGTAACGACGCTGACCGGCATTCATCTCCGGCTGCCGCGCTATGACCGCTCGCAGGTCGACGGACGCTATCTGGAGTTCGAGGCGATCGATGCGATCAACCGCGAGCTTGCCGCGCTCGACTGGC
>JBBDWW010000367.1:0-2160 GCA_040902645.1 Dongiaceae bacterium
CGCCGTTGAGCCGGCCGATCATCGTGCCGGTCGCGGCGAGATCGTCGATCAGGAAAATCTCGGTCGCCGCCAGCTTGAGCGCGAGTTCGCCGCCCGATTGCGGATAGGCGATGTTCGCCGGTTCGCCGATCGTGAGGCCCTGCCCCTTCAGCCAGTCGACCGTTCCTGCGCCCTTGAAGCCGGTGCGCGGCAACGGCGTCAGCTCGACAAGACCCATGCGGCGCGCATCGGCCGTTTCGGTTTCGAGGCCGCGACCATAGCCGAGCGGCACGGCAACGCCATCGACGTCGCCCCACTCGGCGCCGATGCTGTCGAGCACCCGGTAGATGAAGCTGCGTCGCCGATGGCCGGCCGGCGCAAGGGAAGCGGCTGCGGTCGCCATACTCACATCTCCTGTCTTTTGCCGTCGGGGTCGTAATGCGGCAGCCGCACCACTGTCCCCTGGATCATGCGGCCGCCGTCGATGCGAATGTCGAAGGTCTGGCCGGGCTCGCTTTGATCCGGCGCGACATAGGCAAGCCCGATGATCTTGTCGACCGTCGGCGACATGACAGCCGATGTCACGCGACCCGTAAGCTGATCGCCGCGCACGACAAGATGACATTCCTCCGGCACCGGCACCGATTTATCGGTGATCTCGAAGCCGACCAGCTTGCGCGACAGCGGCCGCGCATTCTGGATCGCAACCGAGCGCCCGCCGACATAGAACGGCTTCTTCTTGGCAACGGCCCAGGGCATGTCGGCCTCGAACGGCGTCGTCAGTCCGTCGGTATCCTGACCGACGATGATATGCCCCTTTTCGAGCCGCAGGCAGCGTTGCGCCTCGACGCCGAACGGTCGGATCCTCGCGTCGCGACCGGCTTCGATCAGCGCATCCCACAGCGCCTCGCCCTGGCTCGCCGGCACATGGATTTCGTAACCGAGTTCGCCGACGAAACCGACGCGCAGCAGCCGCGCCGGAATGCCGGCGACGGTGGCTTCGCGCACGCCGAGATAAGGGAATGCCGTCGGCGAGAGATCGGTGCCCTGGCAAACCTTTTCCAGAACTTCGCGCGCCCGCGGACCCGCGATGTTCACACCGGCATAGGCAGCCGTCACGTTGGCGATATCGACATTGAGCCGCCATTGCGCATTCCAGAACAGCATCGTGCGATAGACCGCATCGACGCCGCCCGTGGTCGCCGTCACGTAGAAATGCTCGTCCTGGAAGCGACAGGCGACGCCGTCATCGACCACCGCGCCGGCCTGGTCGGTCATCAGCACATAGCGCGACCGCCCCACTTCGAGCTTGGTATAAGTGAAGGTGTACATGCGGTTGAGGAACTCGGCCGCATCCGGACCACGCACGTCGAGCCCGCCGAGCGTCGACACGTCGATCAGCCCGACATTGTTGCGCACCGCCAGCACTTCCTCGCGGATCGCCTGGTCGCGCTGATCCTTCGTGCCGTAATAAGCCGGGCGATACCAGGTGCCGGCCACCATCATGCGCGCACCGGCCTCGATATGGCGATGATGCATCGCCGTGCGGCGCGCCGGATCGAAGATGCGCCCGGCCATATGGCCGAACTTCTCCGGCCGGTACGGCGGCCGCTGCGTGGTGACCGACATGGCAGCAAGATCGCGCCCGGTTTCGCGCGCGATGAAGCGCACATTGGCAACGGCGGAATGTCGGCCCTGCGAGGGGCCCATGCCGATGGTCGAATAGCGCTTCAGCAATTCCGGATTGTCGTAGCCGTCGGCGATGCCGTTCTTCAGATCCTTGCTGGTCAGATCCTCGTCGAAATCGACGAAGTCCTTGCCCTTGGGATGCGGGAAGATCGGCCAAGGATGGGTCTGGCCCGTCGCACCCTGATCGCGCGCCGGCTTCGGCGGTTCGATGCCTTCATTGCCGCCGCTGTCCTTGGCGGCAGCCCAGCCGGCATGACGCCCTTCCGCGAGCACCGCATCGAGATCGTAGGCTCCGTTGGCCGAGCCCGCGGCGAACGCATGCGCCGGCAGCGCTTCGAGCCGGTACATGTTGCTCGCATGGTCGTACCGGAATTTAGCGCCGGCGTGATAGAGCGTCTGTGCTGCCGGTGTATAACCGACCGACATGCAGATCAGATCGCATTCGTAGCGCGCGGCCTTGCCGTCGGTTGTGCCCTCGCCGGTCACGCGTTC
>JBBDWW010000368.1:0-2156 GCA_040902645.1 Dongiaceae bacterium
CGGCGCGGGCGCCGCTCAGCTCTTGCCGTGGCAGTGCTTGAACTTCTTGCCCGACCCGCAGGGGCAGAGCGAATTGCGCGGCACCTTGCCCCATTGCTGCGCGGCAATCGAGGCGCGGGCGGCGGCGATGCCGGGCTGAGGGGCTGAAGGCGGCGGCATCGCGGCGGCCGGCGCCCGCGGCGCACCGGTCGGGACCGCCATCGCAAGCTGGCCCATCGGCGCCTGCGGCATCGGCTGACCCGCTTCGGCCAGGGCTGGATCCTGCCGGCCTTCCTGCATCGGCTGGGGGCTCCGCTCGAGGGCGGCATCTTCCGGCCGGGTCACGCGAATCTGGATATGAGAGAGCACCCCGGTCACCGTCTCGCGCAGCCGGTCGAGCATCTTCTCGAACAGCTCGAACGCCTCGCGCTTGTATTCGTCGAGCGGGTTGCGCTGGCCATAGGCGCGGAAGCCGATGCCGTGGCGCAGATGATCGAGCGAGAGCAGATGCTCTTTCCAGATCTGGTCGAGCAACTGCAGCAGCAGGCTCTTCTCGGCGACGCGCATCACCGCGGGACCGATCGTGGCGGTCTTCTCCGCCATCTTGCGATCGCTCGCCTCCATGAGCCGCGCCTCGATCGATTCCTCGTCGATGCCTTCTTCCTTGAACCAGCCCTCGATCGGCAGATCGAGCGCAAACAGCCGCAGCGCCTCTTCGTGCAGCAGTTTGTTGTCCCACTGCTCGGCATATGAATTCTTGGGAATCGCACGCGCGACTAGATTCTCGATAACCTCGTGGCGCATGTCCTGCACGGTTTGCGACACGTCGCTCTGGCGCATCAGGTCCTTGCGCTGCTCATAGACGACCTTGCGCTGGTCGTTCATCACGTTGTCGTAGCGTAGCAGGTTCTTGCGGATTTCGAAGTTGCGCGCCTCGACCCGCTGCTGCGCCTTTTCGAGCGCCTTGTTGACCCAGCTATGAACGATCGCTTCGCCTTCCTTGAGGCCGAGACGCTGCAGCATGCCGTCCATCCGGTCGGAACCGAAGATGCGCATGAGATCGTCTTCGAGCGACAGGAAGAAGTGCGACGCGCCGGGGTCGCCCTGACGGCCGGAGCGGCCACGAAGCTGGTTGTCGATGCGCCGGCTCTCATGGCGTTCCGTGCCCATGACGAACAGCCCGCCGGCGCGCAGTGCGACCTGCTTCGCCTCGTCGACCTCGCGCCGGATCGCTTCGATGCGGCGCTGCTTCGCGTCCTCGTCGGCGATGTCGTGGGTCTCGCGGCGCACCCGCATGTCGAAATTGCCGCCAAGCTGGATGTCGGTGCCGCGGCCGGCCATGTTGGTGGCGATCGTCACAGCACCGGGCACGCCGGCATCGGCGATGATATAGGCTTCCTGCTCGTGATAGCGCGCATTCAGCACCTGATGCGGCACGCGGCGCGCCTTCAGCATCTTCGAGAGCAGCTCCGATTTCTCGATCGAGACGGTGCCGACCAGCACCGGCTGCATCCGTTTCTGGCATTCCTCGATCAGCGCGATGATCGAATCGTATTTTTCCTTGGCGGTGCGATAGACCTCGTCGTCCTGGTCGTCGCGAATACAGGGCAGGTTGGTCGGAATGTCGATGACGTCGAGGCCGTAAATATCGGAGAACTCGGCCGCCTCGGTCATCGCCGTGCCGGTCATGCCCGCAAGCTTGGGATAGAGCCGGAAATAATTCTGGAAGGTGATCGAGGCGAGCGTCTGGTTCTCGTTCTGGATCTTGACGCGCTCCTTGGCCTCGAGTGCCTGATGCAGCCCGTCCGAATAGCGCCGCCCTTCCATCATGCGGCCGGTAAACTCGTCGATGATGACGACCTTGTCATCCTTGACGATGTAATCGGTATCGCGCTGGAACAGCTTGTGCGCGCGCAGCGCCTGATTGACGTGATGCACGAGCGAGACGTTCTCGTAGTCGTACAACGATTCGCCCTTGAGCAGCCCCGCCTCGCGCAGCAGTTCCTCGATATGCTCCTGGCCCTCTTCGGTCAGCGCAACCTGGCGTGCCTTCTCGTCGGTCTCGTAATCCGCCGGCACCAGCTTCGGCATCAGCACGTCGACCTGGCGATAGGCTTCCGAGGAATCCTCGGCCGGGCCCGAGATGATGAGCGGCGTGCGCGCCTCGTCGATCAGGA
>JBBDWW010000369.1:0-2150 GCA_040902645.1 Dongiaceae bacterium
CATCTCCTCGATCGATTGCGGCGCCTCGACGAAGATCAGGTCGACGCCGGTCTCGAGATAGAGATTGGCGCGTTCGATTGCCGCATCGATGCCCTCGATGGCGCGCGCATCGGTGCGCGCCATCAGGACGAGGTCGGCATCCTGTCGTGCATCGAGCGCCGCCTTGAGCTTGGCCATCATCTCGACCGGCGGCACCACCTGCTTGCCCTGCATATGGCCGCAGCGTTTGGGTGACACCTGATCCTCGATGAACAAACCGGCGACGCCGGCGCGCTCATAGGCACGCAAGGTGCGCGCGACATTGGTCGTGTTGCCATAGCCGGTATCGGCATCGGCGAAGACCGGGATCGCGACCGCATCGCAGAGCCGCGCATAGACGTCGGCCATTTCGCTCATCGAGAGCTGGCCGACATCGGGTGCGCCGAGCAGGCTCGCACTCGAGGCATAGCCGCCGCAGGTGACGGCCTGAAAGCCGGCCTGTTCGGCGATCCGTGCGGAGAGGGCGTCATGCGCGCCGGGCAGCATCAGGATCGGATCGGCTTCGATCAACTGGCGCAGTCTGGTAGTGCGTTTCATGGCTGCTCCCCTGTGCAATTCGCGACAGCGCGACCGGATCATTCCGGCCATTGTAGCGCAGCGCTGCCTCGGGATAGCGCCGCTTCCGCCCGATAGCGCGGCCGGGAACGCCTGGCCGTGGCATTTTCCGGGTTGCGCTTGTGCAATCTGCCGTTCAGGGCCAGATGCAACAGGCCCAGCCACCGGCTTGGGCCATAATTCACGTAAGGGAGCGCAGACCAATGCATCCTCTTAAAACCATGGCAGCCGCGGCGATCGCGGCATCGACCCTCACCTTCTCCGGTCAGGCCGGCGCACAGTCGGTCGAGGATGTGTACATCCTCTATCACAGTGCAATTTCCGTCGCGGATCTGTGCAAGGACTATCAGTTCGAAATGCACGGCACCGACGATCCCGACCAGGAGTGGATCGGGCGGGCGCAAGCCAACATGGGTGCCTATATCGATGCGGTGGTGAACAACCAGGTGAGCGCGGGCGACCGGCTGCATCTGATCGAGCGCGCCAAGGGCGAAGCCGACGCCTACATCCAGGAACATGGCTGCGACGACCCGCTGGCCCAGGAACGGCTGGCATTGTTCGAAGCCGAACTCGAGCCGCTGCTGCCGCCGCGCTGAGTGCGATCAACGAAGCTGCCGCGCGGCGCCCTGTGGCGGGGCGGCCGCCACGGCGGACTCCAGTTTGACATTCCAGGTCATCGTGATGCGCGGTCGCGCGCCGCGATGGGGATTGACCGCATGCACCAGCCAGCCCGGAAACAGCAGCATCAGGCCCGGATAGAGTTTCGGCATAACCGGATTGGTCACATATCCGTCCTGGTTTCCGCAGCAAGGCGGATATCGCGGATCGACGATGGCAAATTGTCCCCCCAGCGGATCGATCTCGCCTGAACGATCGTGCGATGTTTCCTCGCCCCCCGGATCGACGATATAGAGCAGGCTTGCCGTCGCGGCGGGATGGCTGTGCGCGATTGCGTAATCACCGCGGCCATAGACATTAACCCAACTTTCGAATGAATGGGGTGCCGGTGCATTCATTGCAGCCGCGCAGAACGCCATGGCGCGACGGCAGACAAGGTCGACCGCGGGTATTTGCCAACGCTCCGGCGATTCGACTTTTGTGCCGCCGAAAGCGGCGACGTAGCGGCGCGCAAAACTCGAATCTTCGGATCGGCCGATGATCGCGTCGATCAGTGCCGCGTGATATCGCGGCCAGTCGTCGAACCGTGTCGCCAAAACGACGCGGCTATTGCCTTGATGCTTGATCGACTGCTCCGGCCGCCAGTCGACAAGATCGACAAGTTCGGCCGTTGCGTCTGTCCCTGTAACCGCCATGGCGGTAACCCCCGTGGACCCCAGCATCGCGCCGGACGCGCGCCGATGCAATGCGATGTTCCCCGCGTCCGGAGGCAGGCGCCGATCGGATCGTCAAAGCCCCGCGTTCAGCGGCTTTCGCGATACCAGGCCGCCATGGTCGCGGCAAGGGCGAGTGCCAGAACCAGAAGCCCCGGCAATACCGGCAACTCCCGAATGCCGATGACGCGATAATCGCCCTTTTAGACCAGTCCGATCCAGAGC
>JBBDWW010000370.1:0-2150 GCA_040902645.1 Dongiaceae bacterium
GTCACCAGGATCGATCTGGTGAACAACCGCCTCATTCCCAATGCGATAGAACCGCGCGCCGCTATCGGCGAATACGATTCCGGCACCGGCAGCTACACCTGCTATTCGACCAGCCAGAATCCGCATGTGCTGAGGTTGATCCTCTGCGCCTTCATCATGGGCGTGCCCGAACACAAGATGCGGGTCATCTCGCCCGATGTCGGCGGTGGCTTCGGCTCGAAGATCTTCTGCTATGCCGAGGAAGTCGTCTGCACTTGGGCCGCGAAGAAGATCGACCGCCCGGTCAAATGGACCGCCGATCGCAGCGAATCATTCCTCAGCGACGCGCATGGCCGAGATCATGTGACCCATGCCGAGCTGGCGATGGATAAAGACGGCAAGTTCCTCGCTTTGAAGGTCGAGACGATCGCCAACATGGGCGCTTATCTCTCCACCTTCTCGACCTGCGTGCCCACATATCTCTACGCCACGCTGCTCGCCGGCCAGTACACGACACCGATCATCTTCGCGAACGTGAAGGCGGTCTTTACCAACACTGCGCCGGTCGATGCCTATCGCGGTGCCGGCCGCCCGGAAGCGACCTATGTGATCGAACGCCTCGTCGAATGTGCGGCGCGCGAAATGAAAATGGACCCGGTAGAGATTCGCCGCCGCAACTTCATCAAGCCGGACCAGTTCCCGTATCAAACGCCAGTCGCGCTGCAGTATGATTCCGGCAATTACGCCCAGGCGCTCGATGCCGCTTTGAAGCTGTCGGACTATAGTGGCTTCAAGGTCCGCCGTGCCGACGCGACCAAGCGCGGCAAGCTGCGCGGGATCGGCGTCTCGGCCTATATCGAGGCCTGCGGCATCGCCCCCTCGGCGGTTGTCGGATCGCTCGGAGCCGGAGTCGGCCTCTGGGAGTCAGCCCAGATCCGGCTCAACCCGACGGGAAGCTGCCAGATCCTCACCGGCAGCCATTCACACGGCCAGAGTCACGAAACCACCTTCGCCCAGGTCGTGCACGAGCATCTCGGCATTCCCTATGACAGCATCGAAGTCGTGCATGGGGACACGGCCTTGGTGCCATTCGGCATGGGTACTTACGGCTCGCGTTCGATCGCGGTCGGCGGTTCGGCCATTGTTCGCGCCGCGGACAAGATCATCGAGAAAGGCAGGAAGATCGCAGCCCATTTGCTCGAGGCGTCGGTCGACGACATCACCTTCAAGGGCGGCGAGTATCGTGTCGCCGGTACCGACAAGGTGAAGACGATCGGCGAGATCGCGTTCGCTGCCTATGTGCCGCATAATTATCCGGCCGGCGTCGAACCCGGTCTCGACGAGACGGCCTTCTACGATCCGGCCAATTTCACCTACCCGGCGGGCATCCATATCTGCGAGGTCGAGATCGATCCCGACACCGGCCACACGGTGATCGTCAATTGGACAGCGATCGACGATTTCGGGAAAGTCATCAACCCGCTGATCGTCGAGGGCCAAGTTCATGGCGGTGTCGTGCAGGGCATCGGCCAGGCGTTGCTCGAAGGTTGCGTCTACGACAACGAAAGCGGTCAGCTCGTCACCGGCTCCTACATGGATTACTGCATGCCGCGGGCCGACGACCTGCCGAACCTGAATGTCGGCATGACCGAAACCCCCTGCCCGCATAATCCGCTCGGGGTCAAAGGATGCGGCGAAGCCGGGGCAATCGCAGCACCGCCCGCCATCATCAACGCGATTACCGATGCGCTCGGCGTCATGCATCTCGACATGCCGGCCACACCGGAAAAAGTGTGGCGCATCGCACAGCAGAACCGGCCTGCCGCGGCGGCCGAGTAAGGGAGGGACCTATGTATAATTTCAATTATCACCGCCCGAGCTCGATTGCCGACGCCAGCACGGCGCTTGCCAGCGGCGACGAAGCGCGTCCGCTCGCCGGCGGCATGACGCTCCTGCCGACGATGAAGCAGCGTCTGTCGCAGCCCTCCGATCTCGTCGATCTTTCGCAGATCGCCGAGCTGCAGGGCATCAAGGTATCTGGCAGCGGCCTCGTTATCGGCGCGATGACCCGTCATGCCGATGTCGCCCGCTCGGCCGAGGTCAAATCGACCATTGCCGCGATCGCGGCGCTGGCCGAAGGAATCGGCGACCCGCAGGTCCGCCATCGCGGC
>JBBDWW010000371.1:0-2146 GCA_040902645.1 Dongiaceae bacterium
GGCAGCGCCGCCGCCTCGCGCTCGCGCGGTTGCTGCTCGTCAAACGTCCGCTCTGGCTGCTCGACGAACCGCAGACCGGGCTCGATGAAGCGGCGACCGAACGGCTCGCAGCGACCATCGCCGATCATCGTGGCGGCGGCGGCATCGCGATCGTCGCCACTCATGGCGGGCTCGATCTCCCCGCCGCAGACCGGCTTAACTTGGATCTCGCGCAGCAACTCGATCTCGATATCGCACACCGCGCCGCGCTCGACGCGACGCGGTCGGCCGAACAAAGATGAGCGTCTTTCTCGCTCTGTTCGGCCGCGAGATCCGGCTGGTGTTGCGCCAGCCCGGCGAGGCGGCGCTTGCCTTGCTGTTCTTCCTGCTCGGCGGTGCGATCTTTCCGATCGCGCTCGGCCCCGATCCCGCTTTGCTGGCGATCGTCGCACCCGGCATTCTCTGGGCGATGGCGCTGTTCGCGGCGTTGCTCTCGCTCGATCGCCTGTTCCAGAGCGATTACGAAGACGGCACGCTCGATCAGCTCATGCTGCTCGATCTGCCGGCCCCCGCGATCTGTCTCGCCAAGGCGCTTGCCCATTGGGCGACGCACGGGCTGCCGCTGCTGCTGGTCGCACCGCTGCTCGCCCTCGGCTTCGGCCTCTCGGCAGAGGGCATTGCGGTCATGATCGCGGGGCTTGCGCTCGGCGGACCTCTCCTGAGCCTGATCGGTTCGGTGGGTGCCGCCCTGACGCTCGGGGCGCGGCGCAGTGGTGCCATCCTGCCGCTGCTGGTGCTGCCGCTCTATATACCGGCGCTGGTGTTCGGGGTCGGCGCGGTCGATGCGACGCTCGGCGGTTTCCCGGCGGCACCCCATCTGATGCTGCTCGGCGCATTCGCGCTGGCGGCCTTCGTGCTCGCACCCTGGGCAGCTGCGGCTGCGTTGCGTCTGGCGCTCGACTGACATGACCGGACGCGCAAACAACATGCTTTTTCCGGCCGGCTGCGGCGAGAGGTCCCCTTGCCGTCGCGCGCCTGGCCTGCTTTATCGGTCGCGCCCGATGACGACATTGCGCCAGTGCTTGCCGGGCCAACACGCCCGTAACTTTCGGGGCAACCCGCAGGGCCGATCGTGACCATGCATCGCTTCGCCAATCCTGCCCGCTTCCAGCGCATTGCCGATCCGCTGCTGCCGTGGCTTGCCGTCGCGACGGTCGCTGCGTTTGCGACCGGGATTGTGTGGGGGCTCGTCGTCTCGCCGCTCGATTACAAGCAGAGCGAGACGGTGCGCATCATGTATGTGCATGTGCCGGCCGCCTGGATGGCGCTCGCGACCTACACGGTGATCGCGCTCGCGAGTGCCGCCTCGCTGGTCTGGCGCCATCCCTTGGCCGACATCGCGGCGCGCGCCGCCTCGCCGCTCGGTGCCGGTTTCACGTTGATCGCGCTTGTCACCGGTTCGTTCTGGGGCAAGCCGATGTGGGGCACCTGGTGGGTGTGGGATGCGCGTCTCACCTCGGTGCTGATCCTGTTCTTCCTCTATCTCGGTCATATCGCGCTCTCGCATGCGTTCGACGATCCGCAGCGCGGCGCGCGTGCCGCTGCGCTGCTCGCCCTCGTTGGCGCGGTCAATCTGCCGATCATCAAATTCTCGGTCGACTGGTGGAACACCTTGCACCAGCCGGCCAGCGTCTTCCGCATGGACGGGCCGACGATCGATGCCGCCATGCTCGGTCCGCTGTTCGTCATGGCGGCCGCCTATCTATTGTTCTTTCTGACGATGCTGCTCGTGCGCATGAAGGCGGAGCTTCTGGCCGCCCGGCTGCGCGCGCTGCAGATCAACCGGGCGATGCGATGAGCGACTGGCTCGACATGGGCGGCTATGCGCGCTTCATCTGGCCGGCCTATCTGGCGGCAGCTCTGGTGCTCGGCGCGTTGACCGTTGCCAGCGTCTGCCGGCTGCGCCGCTTGCGCCGCGCGCTTGCCCGCCTCGACGACGGAACCGAGCGCGCGCGATGAAACGCAAGCATCGGCGCCTGATGATCCTCGTCGGCGGCATGGCGCTCCTCGCCGTCGCGACGGTTCTCGTCATAACCGCACTCAAGGACAGCCTGGTCTTTTTCATGTCGCCGACCGAAATCATGGCGGCACCGCCGCCGCCCGACCG
>JBBDWW010000372.1:0-2144 GCA_040902645.1 Dongiaceae bacterium
GGGGCGTGGATATCCTGCAGGATACCGAGGTGACGGCGATCAACCAGTCGGGCGGCCGCGTCACCGGCGTCGAGACGACGCGCGGCACGATCCATTGCGGCAAGGCGATGCAGGCCGTCGCCGGTTCGAGCTCGCTCATTTCGAAGATGGCCGGCTTCAAGCTGCCGATCCGCACCATTCCGCTGCAGGCCTGCGTGTCGCTGCCGGTCAAACCGTTCCTCGATCAGATCGTCGTCTCCGGGTCGCTCCATGTGTATGTGTCGCAGTCGTCGCGCGGCGAACTGGTCATGGGCGGATCGACCGATCCCTGTCCGCTTTATTCGACGCGTTCCACGCTCGATTTCAAGGAAGGGCTGATCGGCCACATCATGGAACTGTTTCCGTTCCTCGGCGACATGCGCGTCGCACGGCAATGGGCCGGCATGACCGACATGACGCCGGATTTCAGCCCGGTCATGGGCAAGACGCCGGTCGAGAACTACTACATCGATTCCGGCTGGGGCACCTGGGGCTTCAAGGCGACCCCGGTCTGCGGCGTGACGATGGCGCATACCGTCGCGACCGGCGAGCCGCACGATCTGATCAAGGCATTCCGCCTCGACCGGTTCGAAGAGTTCCTGCAGGTCGGCGAAAAGGGCGCGGCCTCGGTGGGTCACTGAGGCAGAGGGAGCAGCAGCGATGAAAATCATCAACTGTCCGCTGAACGGTCCACGCAATGCGCTCGAGTTCGTCTGCGCCGGCGAAGTCAGGACGATGCCCGATCCGGCGCGATGCAGCGACCATGAATGGGCGGACTATACGTTCCTCGAAAACAACACGGCCGGCCTCGTGAAGGAGTGGTGGTGCCATGTGCCCAGTTCCTACTGGTTCATCGCCGAGCGCAACACCGTGACCGACGAAATCATCCGCACATATCCGGCCGGCGAATTGTTCCGCGAGCGCGTCGAGTTCGCGGCGGCCGGCGAAGGGGAGAAGAAATGAGCGCGGCGGAATCCCAACGCCTTCCGGCCCCCGCCGGCCTGCTGATCGATCGCAGCCGCCGCATCGGATTCAGTTTCGAGGGCCGCCGTTACGAAGGGTTCGCGGGCGACACGATCGCCAGCGCCTTGATCGCCAACGGCCAGTGGACGCTCTCGCGCTCGTTCAAATATCGCCGGCCGCGCAGCGTACTGACGATGGCGGGCCAGGACGGCAACACGCTGGTGCAGATTGGCGCCGAGCCGAATGCGCTGGCCGACCGGCACCAGATCGCCGAAGGGCTGACGGTGCACGGCCAGAATTACGACGGCAGCCTCGAGCATGATCGCGGCGCCTGGATCGAGATGTTCGGTCGCTTCATGCCGGTTGGCTTTTATTACAAGGCTTTCTTCAAGCCGAAGGGCTCGTGGAAATACTGGGAGAAGTTCATCCGTGCGCGGGCCGGCCTCGGCAAAGTCGACGTGCATGCGCATCACGGCTACTTCGACAAGGAATATCTGTTCGCCGACGTGGTGGTGATCGGTGGCGGTCCCGCCGGCATGGCGGCCGCGATCGAAGCCGCGAAAGCCGGCGGCGAAGTGATCCTGATCGACGAAAATCCTCGCCTCGGCGGTTCGCTGCTCTATGCGCGCTTCGATCCCGAGGGCGCACGCGCCGCAGCGGTAACGCGCGAGCTGACGGCCGCGGTCGCCGCTGCGAAGAATATTCGCGTCATGACCGATACCACTTGCACCGGCTGGTTTGCCGATAACTGGCTGGCGCTCATCAGCGGCAGCCGTCTTTACAAGCTGCGGGCGAAATCCGTCATCCAGGCGGCAGGTTCGATCGAACAGCCCGCCGTCTTCCGCAGCAACGATGTGCCGGGCGTGATGCTCGGGTCGGCGGCGCAGCGGCTGATCCGCTTCTACGGTATCCGGCCGGGCAAACGCGCGATGGTCATGGCGTCGAACGCCGATGGTTATGCGGTCGCGCTCGATCTCGCCGATGCCGGCGTGCAGGTCGAGGGTGTCGTCGACATCAATCCGCAGCCGCCCATTTCGCCGCTGGTCGATGCGGTGCTGCGCCGCGGCATTCCGATCATGCCGGGCCACGCGATCACCGAGGCGCTGCATTCGCTTGGCAAGAAGCATGTGATCGGCGCCCATGTCGAACGCGTGACCGGCGAG
>JBBDWW010000373.1:0-14921 GCA_040902645.1 Dongiaceae bacterium
CGCCAGCGATCCCGGCTTTGCGAAGCTCGAGGTGCGCGATCGTGCCTTCGCGCGCGAACTCTCCGCCACCGTGTTCCGCCGCCTCGGCCAGATCGAGGTTGCGCTTGCGGCCTGTCTCGAAAAGCCGCTGCCGCCGCAGGCCGGCGGCGCGCAGGATCTTCTGCGGCTCGGCGCCGCACAGCTTCTCTTCATGCGCACGGCACCGCATGCCGCGGTCAGCGAGACAGTCGAACTCGCGACCGGCACGATCGAACCGTTCCGCAGCCTGATCAACGCGGTGCTGCGCCGCATCGCGCGCGACACCGAGGCGATGCGCGAGGCGATCGCACCGGTTCCGACCAACACGCCGAACTGGCTCTGGCAGCGCTGGGTCAACGCCTATGGCGAAGCGACCGCATTCGCGATCGCAGAGGCGCATCTCGCCGATCCGCCGCTCGATATCACGATCAAGGGCGATCCGCAGGCCTGGGCCGGGCGCCTCGAGGCACGAATGCTGCCGACCGGCAGCCTGCGGCTTGAAACCGCGCCGGTCGAAACGCTGCAGGGTTTCCGCGACGGGCAATGGTGGGTGCAGGACGTGGCGGCCGCGTTGCCCGCAACCTTGTTCGCGGCGACGCTCGGCGATGTGCGCGGCCGCACCATCATCGATCTCTGTGCCGCACCGGGCGGCAAGACCGCGCAGCTCGCCGCGGCCGGCGCCAATGTGGTCGCGGTCGATCGTTCGAAGGAGCGCATGCTGCGGCTTGCGCAAAATCTGAAACGGCTCGGCCTCGGCACGCATCCGATCATCGCGGACGCCACGAGCTGGCGGCCGCCGAAACCGGTCGATGCCGTGCTGCTGGATGCACCCTGCTCGGCAACAGGCACGATAAGGCGCCATCCCGATCTGCCCTGGCTGAAGCGGCCGTCCGATCTGGCAACGCTGATCGCCCTGCAGGACGCGCTGCTGCGCAACGCGCTCTCGATGCTCAAGCCGGGCGGCACGCTGGTCTATGCCGTCTGCTCGCTCGAACCCGAAGAAGGGCCGGCCCGGATCGAGGCGGTCTTGTCGCAGGGTTCCGGCATCGTGCGCGAGCCGATCGACCCGGAAGAGATCGGCGGGCTCGAGGAATGCGTCACAGCGGCCGGCGATCTGCGCACCTTGCCCTGCCATCTGGCACGGCTCGGCGGCATGGACGGATTCTACGCGGCCCGGCTGCGCCGCCGCTGATTTGTCACCGGCTGGGCCGCGCGTCCGGCTTACCAAAGCGGGGGCCGCCTGCTATCAAGTCGGTCATGGCTGGGCCCGTCCGAATCGCACCGTCGATACTCGCCGCCGACTTCTCCCGGCTCGGCGCGGAGCTTGCCTCCGTCACCAAGGCCGGCGCGGATTACATCCATCTCGATGTGATGGACGGGCATTTCGTACCGAACATCACGATCGGTCCGGCGGTCGTCGCGATGCTGCGGCCGCACAGTACGCTGCCGTTCGACGTGCATCTGATGGTCGCGCCGGTCGATCCCTATATCGCCGCCTTCGCCGATGCCGGCGCCGACATCCTGACGGTGCATCCCGAAGCGGGGCCGCATCTCCATCGCACGATCCAATTCATCAAATCGCTCGGCAAGAAGGCCGGCGTCGCACTCAATCCCGGCACGCCGGTCGAGGCGATCGATGCGGTCCTGAACGATCTCGATCTCGTGCTGGTGATGAGCGTCAATCCCGGCTTCGGCGGACAGAGTTTCATTCCGAGCCAGCTCGAGAAGATCCGCGCGGTGCGCCAGCGCATCGACGCGCTGCTCGCCGATCAGCCCGGAAGACAGATCGATCTCGAGGTCGATGGCGGCATCAACGACGAGACGGCGCCGCAGGTGATCGAAGCCGGCGCCGACGTGCTGGTCGCCGGCACCGCGACATTCGCGGGCGGTGTCGGGCGCTACGCCGCCAACATCAAGCGACTGCGCGGCGAATGATGCTCCGGCCGGCCCGCGGCGCGGGGCGGCGGGCGACGGACCTCCTCGCCCGGGCAGAAGCCTGTCTCGATTCGTTGCCGGTGCGCGCGCGCAGCTTTCTGCAACGCAAACTCTTGGCGCCGCTGCATGGCAGCTTGCTTTATCGCTGGTGGCTCGGGCGCAACGGTTCCGACAAAGAGCCACGCGCACTCGCGGTTGCGATCATGCCGGGCGACGAACGGATCGGCCGGCAGATCGCGTCGTTATTGTTCGAGCGCGATGGCGAACGCATCGACAAACCGGCACCGCTCGCCGATCCGCCGGGCGCGAGCGAAGGCTGGCGATGCTGGCTCGACGGGTTCGGCTGGCTTGCCGATCTGGCCGAGCTCGGCCCGGCGGCACGCCAGCCGGCGCGTCAACTCGTCGATCGCTGGATTGCCGAAAACCCGCCGGCTTCCGGCCTTGCCTGGCGGCCCGACATTGCAGGGCAGCGGCTGGCGCACTGGATCCAGTGGCAGGGCATTTTCCTTAGCCCCGTGCCAGCCGATTTCCGCGCACGCTATCTGCGCAGCGTGCATCTGCACAAGAACCACCTCGCGGCGACGATCGCGAGCGCACCCGCCGGCAGTGGCACGATCGCGGCGCTCAAGGGATTGCTGTTCTGCGCCCTTGCGCTGGATGACGACGGTTTGCGCATCCGCGCAATGCGTCGTCTCGAAACGGCACTCGCACAACAGCTATTGCCCGACGGCGTGCATGTCGAGCGCAGCCCGGCATTGCAGCTTGCGGTCCTGCGCGATCTGGCCGAGATCGCATCCGCCCATGCGCTGGCCGGGCGCGAGACACCGCCGGCGCTGACCGCCGCGATGCAGGCGATGATCCCGGCTTTGGCGATGTTCCGGCACGGCGATGGCGGGCTCGCACTCTTTAACGATTCGACCGAGACCGGCACCGGCACGATCGAACGCGTGCTCGCGGCGATCGGCGGCGGACGCGCCGCGCTCGACCAGGCGCCGAACGGCGGGTTCCAGCGTCTCGCGCGCGGCAACCTCGTTGCGATCCTCGATGCCGGGCGGCCGGCCCCGCCCGATTTCGACACGCATGCGCATGCCGGTACGCTCGCACTCGAAGTCAGCATCGGGCGCGAACGGCTGATCGTGAATTGCGGTGCGCATCCCTGGCATCCCGACTGGCGCCAGGCGCAGCGCTACAGCGCGGCGCATTCGACACTGGTGATCGACGACACGAGTTCGAGCCGGATCCGCGCCAATGGCGGGTTCGGCCGGCGGCCGATGCATGTCGTATGCCGGCGCGAGGAACTCGACGGCCAGATCTGGATCGATGCGAGCCATGACGGCTATCTGCCGAAGCTCGGCGTCACCCATCGTCGCCGGCTCTATCTGACGCCGGATGGCGAGGATCTGCGTGGCGAGGATATCGTCGAGGGTCATGGCGGCGCGAATTTCGCGCTGCGTTTTCATCTGCACCCCGATGTCGATGCGTCGCTCGCGCAGGGCGGCACCGCGGCGCTGCTGCGACTGCCATCCGGTCAGGGCTGGCGGCTGCGCATCGGCGGCGGCGCCTTGTCGATCGAGGAAAGCGCCTATCTCGGCAAGCGCGGCCAGGTCCAGCGCACGATGCAGGTCGTGGCATCCGGTCCGCTCGAGGGCGAGGAAACGATTTTGCGCTGGGCGCTGATGCGCGAAGACACCAAGAAGCGTCGGAAGCGCTGATCCATGCGCCGACTGGCCGGACCCTCGCCACCTCATCCTTCGACAAGCTCAGGATGAGGGTAAGGGTTGCTTTATCGCTCCCAGATTCGGAACGCCTCATGGTGAGCTTGTCGAACCATGAGGGCCGAATTTAAAGCTGCCAGCGCCGGACGTTGCCGGGCAACGCGCGATCGCGCCAGATGCCCTTCACGTCGGCGACGAGACCGCCCGGCCGCACCAGCCGCAGGAAATCTTCATCGGCCAGCGCGCGATATTCGTTATGCGCGACGGCGGCAACGAGGCAGTCGAACGGCGCGCCTTCTGCATCGAGCGCATCGCTAAGTTCGATGCCGTAAAAATTCTTCGCCTCGGCCGCATCGGCGAGCGCGTCATGCACCGCGACCTGATGACCCCGCGTCGCAAGCCGCGTCACCAGAAGCTCGACCCGCGTGTTGCGGATATCGGGAATATTCTCCTTGAAGGCGAGCCCGAGCACCAGGGTGCGCGGCGGGCGCGCGTTCGCTGCGGATTCGCTTCGGCCGCCCGCGTCGTTCGTGCCACCACCAATGCTTTCGTAAGCATCGGCGATCCGATCCGCGATCCACGCGCCCATATCGTCGTTGATGCGCCGTCCGGCGAGAATGATCTCGGCCTCGTGTCCGAGCTGGGCTGCGCAAAAAGCGAGATAATAGGGATCGACGCCGATGCAGTGACCGCCGACCAGCCCGGGTCGGAAATCGAGAAAGTTCCATTTGGTGCGCGCCGCCTCGAGCACATCGTCGACCGACAGACCGAGCTTCGCGAAGATCATTGCGATCTCGTTGACGAAGGCGATGTTGACGTCGCGCTGCGCGTTCTCGATCACCTTCGCCGCTTCGGCGGTGCGGATATCGCGCGCGATGAACACACCGGCCTGAGTGACACTGCCATAGAGAAGCTCGAGCCGGCGCGTCGCGTCCTCGTTCTCGCCGGCCACGACCTTCACGATTTGCGCGAGCCCATGCGTGCGATCGCCTGGATTGATCCGTTCCGGCGAATAGCCGAGCAGAAAATCGCGGCCGCGTTTCTTGCCCGATGTGGCCTCGATCGCCGGGCCACCGATTGCTTCGGTGACGCCGGGATAGACCGTGCTTTCGAACACGACGATCGGAAGGGATGCACGCGGCTTCGACTTCGCGAGCGCGCGCCCCACGCTGCCCGAGGCGGCCAGCACGGCTTCGAGATCGGGGCTGTTCTCGCCATCGACCGGCGTCGGCACCGTGACGATGTAAACGTCGCGATCGGCGAGCGCGGATTCCTCGCCGGTCAGTGACAGCCTTGCCGCGTCGGCTGCTTCCATGTCGACCTCGCCGGTGCGGTCATGGCCCGCGCGCAGCTCGCCGATGCGGCGCGGATCGGTATCGAAACCGAGCAGATCGTGCCCGGCGCGCGCGAGCGCCATCGCCAGCGGCAGGCCGACATAGCCGAGCCCGATGACGCACACGCGGGTCGGGGTCTCGTTTTTCTGCGGCATCGGCGAGGCCTTTGGGTTCGGGATCGCGCGGCGTTGAGGGCCGCACGGTGGGCGAATGGGGCAGGCTTTCTTTCCGCCAGCCCCTCGTTGCTGTCAACCGAGCCCCGCAATCCCGAATCCCGGCCCGAATGCCGGCCCGAATGCCGGCCCCGAAGCCCAAGCCCGGCCAGCGCCCGCGATCCGGATTGCCCGATATCCCCGGTTCGCGGCTATAAAGGCGGCCATGCAATGGGTCGCCGTCCTCGTCCTGCTGATCGCCGGCATTCTGGTCAGTGCCATCGTCACCCGCAGCCGCCTCGAGGCGCTGGGTGTGCCGATCCTGCTGGCGGGCGGCTGGTTTGCGATCGTGTTCGCCGGCGGCGGCGACAATTATCTGCTGGCATCGGTCGGCCTCATCGCCCTCGCCCCGCTGGCCGGCGGCACCGATCCCGGTACATCGCGGGCCTGGCTGATGCGGCTCGTCGCCATCGGCGCGGCGATCCTGCTGCTCGCGCTCGTCCATGATGGTGCGCCCAACGGGACTGCAGGGATCGCGATCTTCATTGCGGTGGCGGCAGCGATGGTCGCGTTCGGCGCGGCCGGCACCGAGACCAACCGTGTCGCCGGCGTCAGCGGCGCGCAACTCGTCTGTGTGCTGCTCGGCATCGCCGCGCTCGCAGCGGATCGGCTGCTTTGGGGCCCTTTGATCAACCTGCCGACCCTCATCGCCGGCATCGTGCTCGGCATGCTGGTCATGTGCAAACCCTTCGGCGCCAAGACGATGCCCAATGCCACGCAGGATGCCGCCTCGGTCGTGACCGCCTGGCTGCTCGGCGACCTCGCCTTGCAGGGGCTTTATGTGCCGGCCGTGATCCTTGCCGCGCCCGCCGCCCTTGAAATCGTGATCTGGCTGATGCACGCCGCAAATGCTGAACGGGGACCCGAGCGCAAGGACGACCAGCGGCCGCACGGTCTCTATGTCGAGGCCGAACGACGCGGCCGCGATCGCCGCCGCATGCTGATGGCGACCTTCCTCGCCGGCACGGTGACGATCGTGCTCGCGCTCGGTGCCGCGCGCGGCGAAACCATGGCCGCGCTCGCCGGGACGCTGGCACTGATGTGGATGCTGCAACGCTATCTCTGGCGCCTCATGCCGGAGAAGCGGCGGACGTGACATGACAAAGATCGCGCGCGCGCTGGTTTCGGTTTCCGACAAGACCGGCCTCGTCGAGCTCGGCCGTTTCCTCGCAAAATCCGGTGTCGAGATTCTTTCGACCGGCGGTTCCGCGAAGGTGCTCGCCGATGCCGGCATCGCGGTCACCGAGGTCGCTTCCCATACCGGCTTTCCCGAAATCATGGACGGGCGTGTCAAGACGCTGCATCCGTCGATTCATGGCGGCATCCTCGCGCGCCGCGACAATGACGAACATCGCGCCGCGATGGCGACGCACGACATCGCGCCGATCGATCTGGTGGTGGTCAATCTCTATCCGTTCGAGGCGACCGTCGCGAAGGGCGCCGACCGCGAAACCTGCGTCGAGAATATCGATATCGGCGGCCCGGCCTTGATCCGCGCGGCTGCGAAGAACCATGACTTCGTCGCGATCGTCACGGACCCGGCAGATTATGATTCGGTGATCGCGGCGATGCGCACGAATGGCGGTTCGATCGATCCTGCCTTGCGGCGCAAGCTCGCGCAGCAGGCCTATGCGCATACCGCCGCGTACGATGCCGCGATCGCATCCTGGATGGCGCAGCAGGAAAAAGACGCGCTGCCCGAGCGCGTGACGATCGCCGGACGGCGTGCCGCCGCGCTGCGCTACGGTGAGAACCCGCATCAAAGGGCCGCCTTTTATCGCACGGCTGATCGTCGGCCCGGCGTCGCAACCGCGACACAGCTTCAGGGCAAGGAACTCAGCTACAATAATCTCAACGATACCGATGCCGCCTTCGAACTGGTCGCCGAATTCGAGCGGCCGGCCGTTGCCATCGTCAAACATGCCAATCCCTGCGGCGTCGCCGAGGGGAAGGATCTCGCATCGGCCTGGGCGCGCGCGCTTGCCTGCGATCCGGTCAGCGCGTTCGGCGGCATCGTTGCGGTCAATCGCACGCTCGATGCGGCGCTGGCCGCACAGCTCACCAAACTCTTTCTCGAAGTGGTGATCGCCCCCGACATCGCCGAGGACGCGAAGGCGATTCTCGCTGCCAAGGGCAATCTGCGACTGCTGGCGGCCGGCGCGATGCCCGATCCGGCAGCACCGGGCTTATCGTTCAAATCACTGGCCGGCGGATTCCTGTTGCAATCGCGCGACGTGGGCTGCGTTGCGCGCGCCGATCTCAAATGCGTGACGAAGCGCCAGCCATCTTCACGCGAGCTCGACGATCTGCTGTTCGCCTTTCGCGTCGCCAAGCATGTCAAATCGAACGCCATCGTCTATGCGAAGAACGGCGCGACGGTCGGGATCGGCGCCGGCCAGATGAGCCGGGTCGACTCGGCGCGCATCGCCGCGCATAAAGCAAGCGAGGCTCAGCGCGCAGCCGGCGAAAGCGCCAGCCGCACCGAAGGGTCCGTCGTCGCATCCGATGCGTTCTTTCCTTTTGCCGACGGGCTTCAGGCGGCAATCGACGCGGGTGCGACTGCGGTCATCCAGCCGGGCGGTTCGATGCGCGACGACGACGTCATCGAGGCGGCGGACGAAGCCGGGCTCGCGATGGTGATGACCGGGATCCGTCATTTCCGGCATTAGACGCCGCAAGAGATCGAGCCTGGCGTTGCCGTCCGGCGCCGTCAGAGAGGGAGGCTACGATGAAGGCGATGCTGCTGCACTGGCAGTTCTGGGCCGTTCTCTCGGCAACGTTCGCGGCATTGACCGCGATCTTCGCCAAAGCCGGCGTGGCTCAGATCGATCCCGATCTCGCGACCTTCATCCGCACAATCATCATCGTGATCGTGCTGGCCGTCATCCTGGTTGCGACCGGACAGTTCCGGCCGTGGCCGGCGATCCCGCAACAGACCTGGCTTTTTCTCCTGCTGTCGGGGCTCGCAACCGGCGCCTCCTGGCTCTGCTATTTCCGTGCGCTCAAACTGGGCGATGCCGCGCGCGTCGCGCCGATCGACAAGCTGAGCGTCGTCTTGGTGGCGGTCTTCGCGACGATCTTCCTCGGCGAACATCTCTCGGGCGCCAACTGGATCGGGATCGTCCTGATTGCCGCCGGTGCGATCCTGCTCGCCTATCGCGGCTGAGTCTGATTCCAGCTACGACACCGGCGGTTCCGCGATCTCCCGCTTCGGCATCCTGACCGTCAACAACAGCACGAGCCCGATCCCCAGCAGCAGCGGGATCGTCGCCATGCCGACACGCTGGCTCGAGAAGCCCACCGTCAGCCAGGCGACCATCATCGGCCCGAGAAATGCGGTCGCCTTGCCCGCCAGGGCCGCGAGACCGAAAAACTGCGTTGCGAGTTCGGCGGGGGCAAGATGCGCCATCATCGAGCGGCTGGCCGATTGTACGGGCCCAAGGAAGATTCCGATCGCGATCGCAAGGATGTAAAACCAGGTCTTGTCGACCACCAGCAGGATCCCGATGCCGAGCGCGATGAGCGCGACGAGCCCGACGATGATGGTCGGCTTCGAGCCGATATGATCGTCGATCCAGGCGAAGGCGACCGCGCCGATGCCGGAGGCGACATTGAGCAGCACGCCGAAAATCAGGATCTCGTCGAAACTCATGCCGAAACTGCCGGCGGCGTAAATGCCGCCGAACACGAACAGCGTGTGCAGCCCGTCGAGATAGAGCATCTGCGCGAGGAGGAATCGTGCCGCGTTGCCGTAGCGGCGCACCTGGCGCAGGGTCACCCAGAGCGAGAGCACGCCCACGCTCGCCGCATCGGCGAAGCCGCGACCGGTCGGCCGTCGATCGGGCACGAAAAAGAACAGCGGCAGCGCGAACAAGGCAAACCACAGCGCGACCAGCGGACCGGCGATGCGCACCGGTTCGGCCATCGCCATGTCGAGCCCGAACGGCGCCGGATCGGCCTGCACGAAGACGACCAGCGAGACTGCAAGACAAAGCAGCCCGCCGGCATAGCCGGCAGCCCAGCCCCAGCCGGAGACGCGCCCGATCGATTGGGGCGACGCCACCTGCAACAGCATCGCGTTATAGAAGACGAGCGCGAGTTCGAAGCCGAAGCTCGCGATGCCGACCGCGATCAGCGCGAAGGCGAGCGAGCCGGGATCGGGTCGCACGTACCAGAGCAGCGCGGTTGCGACGACCGCGATCGCGGTCAGGATCGCGATCCACGGTTTGCGCCGTCCACCGGCATCCGCAATCGCCCCGACGATCGGACTCATCAGCGCGACCGCAAGGCCCGAAATCGTCATCGCATGGCCCCAGGCCGCCGTGCCGGTCTCGATATCGGGCGCGACCGCGCGTGCGACATAGGCGCCGAACAGAAAGGTGACGATCACCGTCGGAAAGGCCGAATTGCCGAAATCGTACAGGCACCAGGCAGCCGTGGCCGCGCGGGAGCGCGGTGCCGCCGCCGGCGGGTTCGCCGCGTCGCGCTCGGTCATCGGGGCGCCATCACGCGTCGGTCAGTGTGCGCAATTCGCGATTGGCCACCGCCAGCTTGGCGAGATCGAAACCGCCGGTATGGCGCAGTTCGGCGAACAACGTTTCGAGACGCCGGACCAGGATGGCGCGCTCGCTCATCCAGCGATCGACCGGCTGCGCTTCGCCGGCAGCGCCGTTCGCGAGAATGCCGTGCGTCAGCTCGCGCTGATGCAGAAACAGATCGTCGACCACCGCCGCGACCGCCATGCGGTCCCAATGCGTGTCCAGATTGACCTCGCGCGAGGCGAGGCGCAGCCAGTCGAGATGGAAGCGGTCGCCGACCGCGAAATAGATCCGCGCCACGTCGGCGAGCTTGTGCCCGCCGCGCGTTGCGATCTCGACGATATCTAAGCCCGAGCCGAGCCGGTCGAGCCGGGTCATGCGTCGCGCCAGCTCTTCGGGTACCCCGTCGCGGCGGTAGACGCCGATGCGCTGTTCGATTTCGGCGCGATCCTCGTCGGTCCCGACGCTCTCCAACGTGTCTGCCAGCTCGGCGATCCCCTGACGGAAAGCATCGATGCCGCCGGCAAGTTCGGCCGACGCGCGCGCATTGCGCAGGAACCAGATCGTGCCGGTTTCGGCGATGTCGACGGTCGTGTCGAGCATCGAAATCTGCACGCCGGCCGGGACCTTGTTGTCGAGCGCCTCGATCTGGCTCCAGTAGCTGCGCAGATCGAATACGGCGCGCGTCGTCGCATAGGCGCGCGCGATCGCGGCGGCATCGTAGCCGGTCTTCTCCTTCATCACATGCAGGAAGGTCGGACCGACGCGGTTGACCAGGGAGTTCGTGACCACCGCCGCGATGATCTCGCGCCGCAGCCGGTGCTGGGCGATCGCCTCGCGATAGCGCTGCTGCAGCGGCGTCGGAAAATAGCGCACCAGATCGTCGACCAGCTGCGGATCGTCCGGCAGATCGGAGGGCAGCAGTTCCTGATAGAGCGAGATCTTGGCATAGGCGAGCAGCACCGCCAGCTCCGGCCGGGCGAGCCCCTGGCGCAGCGCGATGCGCTCCTGGATGGTTTCGTCGTCGGGCAGATATTCGAGCGCACGGTCGAGTTGGCCGGAGCGTTCCAGCGCGCGCATGAAGCGCCCATGCTGATCGAGCCGCAGCCAGTCGTGCTTGCGCCAGATGCTGATCGCCTGGGTCTGCAGATAGTTGTCGCGCAACACCAGCTCGGCCACCTCGTCGGTCATCTGCTCGAGCAGCTTGTCGCGCTGCTTCATGGTGAGATCGCCGGCATCGACCAGACCGTTCAGCAGGATCTTGATATTGACCTCGTGGTCCGAACAATCGACGCCGGCCGAATTGTCGATCGCATCGGTGTTGATCATGCCGCCGGTCTGCGCATAGGCGATGCGGCCGCGCTGGGTAAAGCCGAGATTGGCGCCCTCGCCGACCACACGGCAGCGCAGGCGTTCGGCATTGACCCTGAGCGCATCGTTGGTGCGATCGCCGACCGAGGCCTGGCTTTCGTTCGCGGCCTTCACATAGGTGCCGATGCCGCCGAGCCAGAGCAGGTCGACCTTGGCCTTGAGGATCGCCCGCATGAGATCGCTCGGCGATACCCGGTCCTCTTCGAGGCCGAATGCCGCTTTCATCGGCGGCGACACGGAGATGGTCTTGGCACTGCGATCGAACACACCGCCGCCCGCCGAAATCAGGGCCGGGTCGTAATCGCTCCAGGCCGAACGCGGCAGATCGAACAGCCGCTTGCGTTCGGCGAAACTCGTCTTCGGGTCGGGATCGGGGTCGATGAATACATGCAGGTGATTGAAGGCAGCGATCAGCTTGATATGTTCCGACAGCAGCATGCCGTTGCCGAACACGTCGCCCGACATGTCGCCGACGCCGACCACGGTGAAATCCTCGTTCTGGATGTCGACTGCCAGTTCGCGGAAATGTCGCTTGACCGATTCCCACCCGCCGCGGGCGGTGATGCCCATCTTCTTGTGGTCGTACCCGGCCGATCCGCCCGAGGCGAAGGCATCGGCCAGCCAGTAGCGATACTCGGCCGCGACGCCGTTCGCGATATCCGAGAAGGTCGCCGTCCCCTTGTCGGCAGCGACCACCAGATAGGGGTCGTCCTCGTCGTGCCGCACGACATCCGGCGGCGGCACGATTGCATCGCCGACGCGGTTGTCGGTGATGTCGAGCAGGCCGCGCATCAGCGTCTTGTAACAGTAGACGACTTCTTCCATCAGTGCTTCGCGCCCGCCCGATAAAGGCGGGCGTTTCACCACGAATCCGCCCTTCGAGCCGACCGGCACGATGACCGCGTTCTTGACCATCTGTGCCTTCAAAAGGCCGAGCACTTCGGCACGAAAATCCTCGCGCCGGTCGGACCAGCGGATGCCGCCGCGCGCGACCTTGCCGCCGCGCAGATGCACCGCTTCGACCCGCGGCGAATAGACGAAGATCTCGACCATCGGTCGCGGCAGCGGCAGCTCCTCGATCGTCCGCGAATCGAGCTTGACGGAGAGATAGGATTTCGGCTGACCGTTCTCCTGCTTCTGGAAGAAATTGGTGCGCAGCGACGATTCGATCAGGTTAAGGAAGCGGCGCAGGATGCGGTCCTCGTCGAGGCTCGCAACCTTGTCGAGCGCGGCCTCGATCTCGGCCCGGATCTCGAGCGCGCGCGGATCGCGCTCGTTTTCGGCCGGATCGAAGCGGACGCGGAACAGGCGAACCAGCCCCGCCGCGATCGCGCCGTTCCGCGCCAGCGTCTCTTCCATGTAGGTCTGGCTGAACGCGGCGCCGGTCTGGCGCAGATATTTCGCATAGGCGCGCAGCATCGCGACGTCGCGCCAGTCGAGCCCCGCCTGCAGGATCAGCCGGTTGAACCCGTCGGCCTCCGCCTCGCCGAGCCAGACCCGCGCATAGGCGTCCTGGAAACGCTCCTTCGCCGATGCCAGATCGACTGCGCTGCCATCGGCCGTGCGCATGCCGAAATCATGCAGCCAGACGACGCGGCCGAGCCCGGCCGGCTCGATCGTGAACGGCACCTCGCCGATCACCTTGAGGCCCATATGTTCGAGCATCGGCAGGATTTCGGAGAGCGCGAGCTGGTCGCCGGCATTATAGATTTTGAAGCGCAATTCGTCGGGCGCCGCCTCGATCGGGCGATAGAGATTGAGCGCAACGGTGCCGCCGGCGATCGCCTGTTCGATGCGGTCGATATCGAGCACCGCGGCGCGCGCGCTGAACCGGTCGCGATAGGCGACGGGAAAGGCATTGCCGTAGCGCTGCAGCAATTGCAGGCCGAGTGCCTCGCCCTTGGCTTCGATCAGCGCTTCCTGGAGATGGTCGCGCCAGCTCCGTGTCGCCTCGGCGATCTTCGCTTCGAGCTCGGGCACATCGACATCGGGTACCGCACCGGGCGTCGTCGCGATAATGATATGCAGGCGGCCGAGCGCCGCATCGGTCATCTGCGTATAGAACGCATCGACCTTGCCCTGATAGGCGGCTGCAAGAATGTCCTGGACGCGCAGCCGCAGATCCGTATTGACCCGGTCGCGCGGCAGATAGACCAGGGCCGAGATGAAGCGCTCGAAAGGATCCTTGCGCACGAAGAGGGCGGTGCGCTGCCGCTCCTGAAGATGCAGGATGCCGAGCGCAATCTCGAACAATTCGCCTTCCGAAACCTGAAACAACTCGTCGCGCGGAAAGGTCTCGAGGATATGGGCGAGCGCCTTGCCATCGTGACTGCCGGGCAAGAACCCGGAGCGGGCGAGAATGTTCGCCGCCTTGCGGCGCAGGATCGGAATGTCGCGCGGGCTGCGATTATACGCGGTCGAGGTCAGGAGCCCGACAAAAAGCCGCTCGCCAAAAATTCGCCCCTTTGCATCGAACCGCTTGATCAGGATCGAATCCATATGCACCGGCCGGTGCACGGTCGAACGATGGTTGGCCTTGGTGACGATCAGGAGGCGCGACTGTTTCAGGAACTGGCGCAGGTCGGCCGGCAGGCGATCCAGATTTCGCAGTCCGTCGAACACCGACACCGCCTTGTCGCGCAGCACGCCGAGCCCGCTGCCGTCGCGGATCGACAAGGTCGGGCTCTCGCTTTCGCCCGCGATATCGTATTCGCGATAGCCGAGGAAGATATAATGATCGTCGCGCAGCCAGTGCAGGAACGCGCGCGCCTCCTCGACGTCCTCATCGGTCAGATCGACGGTTTCGATCTCGGCGAGCGTTTCCTCGACCTTGTCGAGCATGGGTGGCCAGTCGGCGACGGCATGGCGCACATCATCGAGCACGCGCACGAGGTCATCGGCGATCTCGCTATGGCGTTTCGGATCGAGCAGCTCGTCGATGCGAAGCTGCATGAAGGATTCCGGGGCCGCATCCTTGCTGTCGGTCGCCACCACGCGGCCTTTCGCGTCGCGCTCGACCCTGACGATCGGATGGATCACCAGATGCACGGTGAGTTCGCGCTGGTTGATAGCGGCGGTCACCGAATCGACCAGGAAGGGCATATCGTCGTTGACGATCTCGACGATCGTATGGGTCGAGCGCCAGCCATGTTCGTCGGGATTCGGGTTAAAGATGCGGACCTTGGCGTGGCCGGGCGTCCGCTCGGCCCCGAAGGTCCAGAGCGCCAGCGCCGATGCGAACAGAGTCTCCGGCTCTTCGCCGAGCATGTCGTCCGGCGGAACGTTCGCGTAGAACGCCTGGACGAAATGCGCCGCCGGCGCGCCGCGCTTCTCGCCGAGCCGGCCGCGTGCGATTTCGCTCGCACGCTCGATCAGCGCGGCCTTCGCCTGTTCGGCCCGGCTCGACATGATTCGGCCCCGATCCTCCATGGTCCTGTCGCATCCGGCACGACGGCGCGGATCGCTACCGGCGGTCGCATCCCGGGCGCGAGGCCAAGGCTAACCGATGCATCGTGGCAAAACAAAGTCGGCAACCGGCCTCGGGTTCCCTGCGCTGCCTGCCTTCACTCGCCTGCCCGTGCGATTTAGGATGGGCGCGGCATAAGCGCCGCGTCGGGAAAAGGCGCCGGGTGCAAGTCGACCGGTGCGATACCGGCCGGGCATGAAGCAGGAGGTTCGATGCGGCATCGGATGAAAGCGGCCCCGGCACGATCCCTGCGACTTTTCGCGGCGATCGCGACGATCCTTGCCGGGATGATGCTGTTCCATCCGGCAATGGCGGCAACCCCGACCGACTAC
>JBBDWW010000374.1:0-2140 GCA_040902645.1 Dongiaceae bacterium
CCCTCGGCGGTCAGCTTCAGCCAGTCGGGGATGTTGTTGTGCAGCGGGCAATGGACCTGACAGAACGGCACGCCACATTGCGAGCAGCGCCCGGCCTGGTCGGCGGCCGCCCGGGGATCGAACTCGTCGTAGATCTCGGCGAAATCCGCGCGCCGCTTGGCGGCGCCGCGCTTCTCCGGCATCGCCTTTTCCAGCGAAACGAATTTGAGCAGGCGGTTCGGCATCGAAGCGGCTCCCTGCGCGTCGAAAATGTCGAGATCCCGTTTCCCGCGCAGATTCGAGGACCGGGGGTCGGGCTATACGCGAATCTTTCCAGCGTTGCGAACGGAAAATTACCGATAGGTCATAGTATATGACCTTAAATTATGGCCGTCTCGTCATTCAAGCATGAAACGACCGCAATGATGGGTGCGATACAGACAGATTTAGTAATCAATCCGGAACCAATCGCGCGCTTGGGGCCGTATCCGGCCGATGCTATAAGCGGGCCGCGGGGTTGCAGGGGATGCCAGCGTGCCGCTTATCCAGATTCTGGTCCTGGCGCTGATTCAGGGCCTGACCGAGTTTTTGCCCGTCAGTTCGTCCGGACATCTGATCCTGGTCCCGGCTTTGACCGGCTGGAAGGATCAGGGGCTGGCGGTCGACGTCGCCGCCCATGTCGGCACGCTGGTCGCGGTCCTGATCTATTTCTGGCGCGATGTCGGCCGAATGCTGGCGGGGATCGCCCGCCTGTTCATTGGGCGCTTCGATCCAGGTGCGAAGCTCGCTGCCTTCCTGCTGCTCGGCACCATCCCCGCCCTCGGCGCCGGCTATCTGATCGACGAATATGCAGGCGATCTGTTTCGCCAAGTCGAAATCGTCGCCTGGACCCTGATCGGCTTCGGCATCCTTTTGTGGATCGCCGACCGGATCGGCCTGACGATCCGGCGCGTCGAGCATATGACCCTGGCCCAGGCGCTCTTCGTCGGCTTCGCGCAGGCGCTCGCCTTCATTCCCGGCACCAGCCGCTCGGGCATTACCATGACGGCGGCGCGCCTCGTCGGGTTCGAGCGGCAGGAGGCGGCGCGTTTCTCCTTCCTGCTGGCCATTCCGGCGATTTCGGCGGCCGGGCTGTGGAAGGGTTACGAGCTCTACGAAACCGGTTCGACCGCGCAGCTCGAGGTCGCCGCAATGACCGCGGCCTTCTGTGTGCTGACCGGGTTGTTTGCGATCGCCTTCATGATGCAGTGGCTGAAACGCGCGAACTTCACGCCGTTCGTCATCTATCGCCTGCTGCTCGGCGGTCTGCTGCTCTACCTCGCCTATGTTGAGGGCTGGTGGGCCTAGAGCCCACACGTCACGACCCGATTTCTAGAGCCGCGCGCCGCGACGATATCGCCGCAGATAGGTCGGCAGGATCGCCGCCATCGCGGTCGGTTCGATGCCGAGCGATGCGAATCCCGGCGCATTGCCGCTGGCGACATTATCGCTCCGCAGCAGCCTGACCTGGTCGCGCGTCAACGGCGGCACCGGCAGGAGGCCGAGGAAACTCGCCTTGAGCGAAGCCGCCCAGAACGGGATCGGCAACAAGAGCCGCTGGCGGCCGATTTCCGCCAGCATGCGTTCCATCAATGCCCGGAAATCGAGGATCTCCGGCCCGGCGAGCTCATAGATCTCTCCGGCGGTTTCCGGCTTGTCGAGCATCGTCGCGATCGCGGCGGCGACGTCGCCGACATAGACCGGCTGGAACCGGGTCTTGCCGCCGCCGATCAGCGGCAAGGCCGGTGATATGCGCGCCATCGCGGCGAAGCGATTGAAGAAGGAATCCTCGGGCCCGAAAATGATCGAGGGCCGCACGATCGTTGCACCGGGAAAGGCTTCGCGCGCGACCATCTCGCCGATCGCCTTTGAGCGTGCGTAATCAGAGATCGAGTTCGAATCGGCACCGAGTGCCGACATCTGGATGAGGCGGCTTGCCCCTTCATTGCGGGCGGCCGCAGCGATGCGCTTCGCGCCGTCGACATGGACCGCCTCGAACGACTGACGGCCCCTCGAATAGAGAATGCCGACCAGATTGACGACCGCATCGGACCCTTCGATGCAGGTGGCAACCGACGCATCGTCGCGAATATTCGCGGCGATCGGCGTGATCTGGCCGACA
>JBBDWW010000375.1:0-14827 GCA_040902645.1 Dongiaceae bacterium
TCCGCTGTTTCTCGAGATGCTGATCGCACGCGAGGACAAAAGATTCTATTCGCATCCCGGCATCGATCTTCTGGCGGTCGGCCGTGCGGCCCTGCAGGCCATTGGCACGGGCCATGTTGTATCCGGCGCGTCGACCCTCACGATGCAGACTGCGCGCCTGCTCGAACCGCGACCGCGCACGCTCGGTTCGAAACTGATCGAGATGGCGCGTGCGCTTCAGCTCGAATCACATTTCGACAAGCGCGAGATACTCGCGATGTATCTGACGCTCGCACCCTATGGCGGCAATATCGAAGGGCTGCGCGCGGCGAGCCTGCTCTATCTCGGCAAGGAACCTGCGGCGCTCACGCCGGCCGAGGCCGCGTTGCTGGTCGCATTGCCGCAATCGCCGGAAAGCCTGCGGCCCGACCGCGCGCCGGTCGCGGCAGCCGTGGCCCGTGCACGCGTGCTCGACCGCGCGGCGAATATGGGTCTGGTGACACTTGCCGCTGCGTCAGAGGCCGCTACCGATCCGCTGCCCACACTGCGCCGCGATGCGCCGATGCTGGCACCGCATCTCGCCGAGCGGCTGCTGCGCGAAGGCATCAACGAGCGCGCCATTGCAACCCTGATCGATGGCGATCTCCAGGCGCGGCTCGAGCGGCTTGCATTCTTGCATGCGGCGCAGTGGTCGGATGGCGTGTCGGTCGCGATCCTCGTGGTCGAAAACGAAACCCGCGCCGTTCGCGGCTATGTCGGTGCTGCGGATTATTTCGATGCAGCGCGCTTCGGTCCGATCGATATGGTACAGGCGGTGCGCTCACCCGGCTCGACGTTGAAGCCGTTCCTCTATGCGATGGGCTTTGAATCGCGGCTGCTGCATCCGGAAACGTTGATGCTCGATGCGCCGACGCGCTTTGGCGACTATGCGCCGCAGAATTTCGACGGCGGCTTTCGCGGCGACGTGACGGCAGAAGCGGCGCTCCAGCAATCGCTCAACGTGCCGGCCGTCGCCTTGCTCGATCGCATCGGGCCGGCGAGCTTTCTCGCGCGCCTGCGCGGCGCCGGCATGCGGCTCGACCTGCCGCGACCCGAGATCGGTCCCGGTCTGCCGATCATCCTCGGCGGCCTCGGCACCTCGCTGGAGGATCTCGTCGCCGCCTATGCCGGCTTGGCGGAGGGCGGTGTCATGAAGCCGCTACGGTTCCGGCCCGACGATCCCGAGGGGGCGAGCGGAGCGCTGACCTCGACGCTGGGTGCCTGGTATGTCGCCCGCATCCTGGAGGGCCTGCCGCCGCCGCCCGACCGGCTGGCCGGAGCGGACCGGCCCGGGGCGCCTCTGGTCGCCTATAAGACCGGCACGTCCTACGGCTATCGCGATGCCTGGGCGATCGGCTTCGATGCCCGCTACACGATCGGCGTCTGGGTCGGCCGACCCGATGGCAGCTTCGCCAGCGATCGCATGGGCCGCGATACCGCGGCGCCCCTGTTGTTCGATGCCTTCGACCTGCTGGCCCGGCCGGCCCTGCTGCTGACCCGCGAGCGCCCCTCCGGACCGCCGCCCCGCGATGCGCTGCTGGTCGCCTCGACCGCGAATCTTCCGGCGCCGCTGCAGCGCTTCCAGCGGGAGGCGAGCCCGATTGCGACGTCGGTCGCTGCCGCCATTGCCAGCGGTCCGTCGATCGCCTTTCCGGTCGACGGCACGCGTCTTCCCCTGGGCGATGACGCATCCGGTCTTTTGCCGCTTGCCCTCGAGGCGCGGGGCGGACAGTTGCCGTTGCTATGGCTGGTGAATGGCGAGGCGGTGCCGACCGCGTCCTGGAAACGTCGGACCGCCTGGCAGCCGGACGGGGCGGGGCAGGTGCGCGTCACCGTCGTCGACAGCGACGGGCGGTATGCCTCCGTGGATGTCTGGATCGAATAGCGCCCCGGCACCGTTCGGCACCGGGGCGCGCTCCGTCGATTAGCCGTGCCAGAGCCCTTCGCGGGTCAGATCGTCCATCACGGCATGAATCGCTTCGCGCATGATCGAGACCGCCTCGTCGACATGATCTTTGGTGATGATCAAGGTCGGCGACAGGACCGCGAGATGGCCCATCGGGCGGATCATCAGGCCGCGCGGCATCGTCTGACGGATGACGCGATTGCCGAATTCCCACTCGGGTGGACAGATTTCCTTCGTCTTCTTGTTCTTTACGAACTCGACGCACAGCATCATGCCGACGCCGCGCACATCGCCCACGATAGGCAGGTCGAGCAGCGTGCGGCATTGCTCCTGGAAATAGGGCCCGAGCTTGCGCACATGCCCGCAGATATCCTCGCGCTCGATGATGTCGAGATTGGCGAGACCCGCGGCGCATGCGACCGGATGCGCGGAATAGGTAAATCCGTTCGCAAAAAACTTGCCCTTGCCCTTTTCGCCGAGCAGCGGCTCGAAGATGCGGCTCGACACGAAGAATGCACCAAGCGGCACATAGCCTGAGGTCAGGCCCTTCGCGCTGGTGATGATGTCCGGCACGATATCGAACACCTTCTCTGACGCGAAGATTTCGCCGCAGCGGCCGAAGCCGGTCACGACTTCGTCCGAGATATAGAGCACGTCATACTTGCGGCAGACTTCGAGCGTGCGGCGCTGATAGCCCTTAGGCGGCACGATCACGCCGCCGGAGGCGAGCACCGGCTCGGCGATGAACGCGGCGACATTCTCCGGACCGACTTCGAGAATCTTGTCTTCGAGCTGCTTGACTGTCAGTTCGAGGAACTCCGCCTCGGTCATACCCTCCGGGCGCCGATACGGGTTCGGTGCGGGCAAATGATGGATCGTATCGGTCTTGCGATCCATGAAGTTGATGTCGCCCGGCTTGCCCGACAGCGACGCGGACAGGTAGGTGCTGCCGTGATAAGCGTAGTCGCGCGTAATGATGTGTTTCTTTTCCGTCTGCCCGAGACAGTTGAAATAGAAATAGACATACCGGATCGCTGAATCGACGGCGGTCGAGCCGCCGGTCGCGAAGAACACATGGTCGAGATCGCCCGGCGTGTATTCGACCAGCCGGTCGCCGAGTTCGATCGAAGGCGGCGACGAGATGATGCCGAACGGTGAGAAATAGCAGAGCTTGCGCGCCTGATCGGCGATGGCCTGGGCGATTTCATCGCGGCCGTAACCGACATTGACGCACCACATGCCGCCCATCGCATCGAGCATGCGGTTGCCGTTGGAGTCGTAGATGTACGGCCCTTCGGATTCGGCGATGACCAGCGGCTCCTTGGTCTTCGCCGTGCCCAGTTCGATCCAAGGGTGGATGATATGGTCGCGGTCCTTCTCCCACAGTTCTTCCGTGTTGTAGGTGAAGTTACGTCCTGCGGCCTTCTGCATGTGCTCCTGCCTTCGATCGATCGTTGCGGTTTCGTATCATTCGCGAAAAGGACGAAGCCCGGCAGGACGCCTCAGAGAGGAGATCGGGGCGCGCGCTGCCGGGCCGTCGGTCCGGATCGTGGGGATCCGGACCGCACCGTGCGAGGCGTCGATCAGGTACCGGCCTGAACCGCCTCGAACATCTGCTGGAGATCGTCGAGCCGCTTGTTGTCGCGGCTGAAGATCCCCTGCTGGAGATACGCTGTCGGATCGGGCGGGAAGCCGCGATCGGCCAGCAACTGTGGATCGGCCTGCTCGAACGAGATCTTGTTCGAGTGACCGTACCCATAGTCGATCAGCCACGCGCCGGCTTCCGGCGAGATCAGCGCATCGATCAGATCGTGCGCGAGCTCCGGATGCGCGGCGTTGCTGGTCAACACGGCGCCGCAGCACCAGGTGAGGATGCCTTCCTTCGGATTCATGAACTTCACGTCCACACCCTGCTCGATCAGGGTCGGAAGCGCGCTATTCCATGCGGTCGACGCGACAACTTCGCCCGATGCGAGGCTCTGCTCGAGCTGGGTCGGATCCGACCAGTAGTAACGCAGCAGCGGCTTCTGCTCTTCGAGCTTCGCCTTGACGCGCGCGATGTCGTCGTCGGTCATCGCATAGGGATCTTCGACGCCGATCAGAAGGCCGGTGATCACCGCGGTATCGGTAATGTCGGTGCCGATGGAAAGTCGGCCCTCATAACGCTCATCCCACAGAATTTCCCAGCTCTCTTCCTGGATCTCGACGAGGTCGGCGCGATAGATGACCGAGGTGTTGCCCCAGTCGATCGGAACAAACCATTGCTGACCATCGTCCGCCGCGCCGTTGATTGTTTTCAGATCGGGGAAGACATCGCCCCAGTTGCTGAGACGCGATGTGTCGATCGCCTGGATCACGCCGGCGTCACGCCAGCGCACGATGCGACCGCTGCAGGGATGCGCGACGTCGGTTTCGAATCCGGCGCGCAGCTTCTGGAACGCTTCTTCTTCGTCGGCAAAGACGGGAAGGGCGGGAGATTCACCATGCTTCTCGATATAGCCCGGGAAGAATTCGGGGACGTCGTATCCGCTCCAGGTGAAGTAACTCGCCTGCTCTTCGGCCAGCGCGCGCCCGGCTACCATCGGTACTGCAGCCAGCGTGATACCGGCAGAAGCAAGCACCCGGCCCATATCGCGACGCGACAGGCTGCGATTCTTGATCGCGGCCAACAGGTCATCCTTGGTCATTTGATTCTCCGTTCAGTCGACAGTTATCCGGTCACGAGTGCGTCAATCGACCGGTGTCGTGCGGGGCGGGTTCGGGCCAGCCGCACAGGCGAATATTCGCAGGAAACTGTGATGGATCGGCCCGTAGACAGGAGGCCAACCGAAGCCCGCGAAAGGCTAGCATCCCGGACATTTGACGGGCAAGGCGGCGGAAGCCGCCAGAAAAGGCTTGATTGTGCAATAGCTTGATTCGTATAGATTCGAAGCCGACAATGCGGGTCATAAGGCTCGGCTGTTGCAAAAAAACGGGAGGCGATCGGCATGGTAAGTGTTGCCAGCGGCGCGGAAACGCCCGCCCGGCCCAACAGTCTTTGGTTGAGATGGCGGGCTTTGCTGCTCCGGCATGAGTGGATAAGGGGATATCTTCTGCTCTCGCCGACAGCGTTCGTGATGATCACGATGCTGATTGTGCCGATACTGGGCCTCTTCCTTCTGAGCTTCTGGACCCAGGAATATTTCGAAATCCACCGCGACTTCACCGTCGACAATTATCTCAAAGTTCTGGACGTCGCGGAAAACCCGATCTACGGGCTCCTTCTTCTCAAATCGATCCGCATGTCCCTGACCGCGACCATCGTCGTGGTCGTTCTCGCTTACCCGATGGCCTACTATCTGGCATTCCGGGTGACCAAGAACAAACTGATGTGGATCATCCTGATCACCGTACCGTTCTGGACCAGCTATCTGCTGCGCGTCTTCGCGTGGAAGATCATTCTCGGTTTCAACGGCGTCATCAATTCCGGATTGATCACCACCGGCATACTGAGCGAACCGCTCGAATTCCTACTTTATAACCCGCCGGCCGTGACGATCACGCTGGCGCATGCCTGGGCGGCGTTCGCGATCCTGCCGATCTACGTGTCACTGGAAAAGATCGACCGTTCGTTGCTCGAGGCCGCAACCGATCTCGGCGATACGCCGTTCGAGCGCTTCTGGCGCGTCACGTTCCCGCTGTCGCTGCCGGGCGTGATCTCTGCCACGCTTCTCGTATTTATTCCCACCGTCGGCGACTATGTGACGCCGACCCTGGTAGGCGGTACCTCCGGTATCATGATCGGGAACATAATCCAGTCGCTATTCGGCAAGGCGAACAATGCGCCACTCGGGGCCGCGGTTTCGATCATGAGCATGATCTCGATCACGATCGTGGTTCTCGGCTTCCTCTATTTCGTGCGGCTTCTGTTCGGGAAGCACGCGATCCAGCGGGCGGGGTGAGCCATGCCGAGTAGACGCAAAATCGATCTGCTGGCCGTCTTCTCGATCTTCTATGTGATCTTTCTTTACGGACCGGTGTTGTTGCTGCCGTTGTTTTCGTTCAACGACAGTATCTATGTGGCGTTCCCCCTGAAGGGATTCACGCTGCAATGGTACTACGACATGGTCGAGAACACGCAGCTCCTCAAGGCGCTCAACGCGAGCGTGAAGGTCGGCCTCGCATCGGCGTTTGTCAGCACGGTTCTGGGCGTTCTCGCCGCCAAGGCGGTCACGCGTTACTATTTGCCGGGTCGCGCGCCAGTCATGGGCGTCATCATGGTCCCGCTGGTCATTCCGTCGATCATCCTGGCGATAGCGCTTCTGACCATCTTCCGCAAATTCCTCGATTTCGAGCTCTCCTTGTGGACGGTCGGCGCCTCGCACGTCCTGGTCTGCATCCCGTTTGCGATGCTGGTCATGATCGCGCGGCTGCAGGGCTTCGATAAAAGCCTGGAAGAAGCTTCGCTCGACCTCGGTCAGGGGCCCTGGATCACTTTCTGGAAGGTGACCTTCCCGCTGGCGGCGCCGGGCATCGTGTCGAGCCTGCTGCTCTGTTTCACGATCTCGTTCGACGAGTACCTGCTGGCTGCATTCCTCGCGGGCAACGATGCGACGCTGCCTCTCTTCATCTTCAGCCAGTTGCGCTTCCCGAATCGCCTGCCGAGCACGCTGGCATTGGGTAGTTGCATTCTCGTCTTTTCATTCATCATCGTCACCTTCTCGGAATGGCTCCGCCGCCGCGGCGTGCCGGACGAGACCGCGGGAGGCATCGTCTGAGCATGGCATCCGAAGAATCGATCATTGAGATCAGGAACGTCTCCAAACATTTTGGCGGCGTTCGGGCGGTCGACGAGATCACGTTCAACATCCGGCGCGGCGAGTTTTTCTCGCTGCTCGGGCCCTCCGGTTGCGGCAAGACGACATTGCTCCGCATGCTGGCCGGGTTCGAAGCGCCGACCAAGGGCGAGATCTATATCGATGGCCAGCCGATGTCGGCGGTACCGCCGCATCACCGCCCGACCAACATGGTGTTCCAGAGTTACGCCATTTTCCCGCATCTCACCGTGGCGCAGAACATCGCCTACGGTCTGCGGAAGAAGGGCCTGACGAAGGACCAGAGCGCTGAGACCGTCGAACGGGCGCTGGAGATGATCCAGCTTCCCGGCTACGGCAATCGCGGCGCGCATCAGCTTTCGGGCGGCCAGCGGCAGCGGGTCGCGCTGGCGCGTGCGCTCGTCTGCCAGCCGAAGGTGTTGCTGCTCGACGAGCCGCTGGGTGCGCTCGACAAGAAGCTGCGCGAGGAAATGCAGCTTGAACTGCGCCAGCTTCAGGAACGCCTCGGTGTTACCTTCGTGTTCGTGACGCACGATCAGGAAGAGGCGCTCACCATGTCCGACCGCATTGCGGTCATGTCAAAGGGCAAGGTTCTGCAGATCGATACGTCGACGCGGCTTTATGAAGCGCCGAACTGCCGCGAGGTTGCGGACTTCATCGGTACGATGAACTTCATCCGCGGTCGCGTGTCGAGCGTGGATAACGGCCTCGCGACGGTTGAAGTCGGCGGTATCGGCAAATTGCGCGCGCCGGTCAGCAACGGACAGTTCGCGGCCAATTCGGATGTGACGCTCGCCATTCGGCCCGAGAAAATCAAAATCGACCGAACCCAGCCGCCCGGCGATTCGAACGGCGTGCAGGGCACTGTCAGTGCCGAAGCCTATCTCGGCGATCGCAGCCATTTCTATGTCCAGGTGGACGGGCTCGACAAACGCCTCGCCGTTGCGGCACCGAACATGACGCGCAGCCTCGACGAGACCGACGTGCGCGGGCAGAAGGTCTGGGCGACCTGGCCGGTGCAGGCGGGCGTGCTGCTGACGCACTGACCGCTTGTCCGGAACAATGAAAAAAGGCGCGCCGTTCAGGGCGCGCCTTTTTCGTTGGGCAATGTCGCCGGCGGATCAGGTCAGGCGGTGCGGCGGATTGTAGAACGGGCGCTCCACGATCCGGCCCGGCACCAGATGCTTTTCGATGCGCAGCTCCTTGGTGACCCAGATATCCACCATGATCTTCGCATCCGGGCCTGCATGCGCGGCCTCGACGGTAGCGATCGCGAGATTGCGTTTGCAGGTCGGCGACCACATGGCCGACGTCACGCGGCCGATTTCGCGATTGTCGACATAAAGCAGCGATCCGTCGGCCGGCTTGTTGCCGATGACGTCGAGCCCGACCGTGCGCCAGCGCGGTCCGCCTTCAGCTTGCTCGCGCAACAGCGCTCGCTTGCCAACGAAATAGGGCTTCTTGAAATTGACCAGCCGCTCGAATCCGAGCTCGAATGGCGAGCGGCGTTGCGAATGACGCTGGCAGCGCTCCGAGCCGATGAAATCCGTGTTCACCTGCAGGAAGCCGGCTTCGATCCGCGCGAGATTGAGCGCGTGCGATCCCGTCGGTACGATGCGTGGCGCCAGCTGCGTCGCCATCATCCGATCCCAGAAGGCGAGCGCGTGTTCCGGTTTCAGGTAGGCCTCGAAACCGAGATCGCCGGTAAAGCCGGTGCGCGTCAGGATGATCTTCATGCCGTCGAGTTCGACCTGCATTAGCCGGAAGAACTTGAGCGCGGTAACTTCCTTGAGGCCGATCTGTTCGAGCGCCTGCCGCGACAGCGGACCCTGGATCGAGAGCCTGCAGAATTCCTCGGTCACGTCCGCGATCGACACGTCATAGCGGAACGCGGTGTCCTGGAACCAGGACAGATTCTGTTCCTGCACATTGATCAGATAATCGCGTTCGCCGAGCCGGAACACGGTGCCATCTTCGACGACCTTGCCGTCATCGTCGCACCAGATCGCGTAGGCGACCTGGCCCACAGCGACCTTGGTCATGTCGCGCGTCATCAGCCGGTCGAGAAAGCGCGTCGCATCCGGGCCGCCGATCCGATACTGCGTCATCGGTGAGATGTCGTAGACCGACACGGCATTGCGGATCGCGGTGTATTCGCGCTCGATATTGTCGAAGCATCCGACGCTGAGATAACCCTCCCAGCGCTCCCAGCTGTGATTGAGGTTCAACGGCAAAAGCCGTTCGTGGAACGGCGTCGGCAGTAAATTCTGCGCGACATGCCCCTTGAGCGCGTTCATCGTGCCGGCTCCGTCTTGAGATCCGCGATCACCGCCTGGGCCGCGTTCCAGCCGGGCGCGCCGGTGATGCCGCCGCCGGGATGCGTGCCGGCGCCGCAGAGGTAGAATCCCGCAACCGGCATCCGATACTGCGCAAAGCCGGGGACCGGCCGCAGCGTCCAGATCTGGTCGAGCGAAATTTCGCCCTGATGCCAGTGGCCGCCCCCGAGGCGGAACCTCGCCTCGATATCGGGCGGCGTCAGCAGTTCGGCGCCGACGACCCGATCCTTGACGCCGGGAAGCTCCGCATCGATTGCAGCGATCAGTTGCTCGCGCAAGGGCGCGCGTGCGCCATCCCAGCTCCCGTCGGCGAGCGCATAGGGCACATACTGGACGTTGGCGCTCAGCACATGCTTGCCCGCGGGCGCGAGGCTCGGATCGGCGAGCGTCGGAACGATGATCTCCATCGGCAGCGATGCCGGCACCATCTTGTACTTGCAGGCATCGAACGCGCGCTCGAGGCCGAGCAGACCCGGCGTCATCAGGAACCGGACCTGCCCGTGCTGCGGCAGGTTCTTGAGACTCTCCGGCAGCGCATCGAGGGCGAGATGCAGTTTTGCGGTGGTTCCACGGTCGCGGAAATGGCGGGTACGTCGCACGAACTCCGTATCGAGATGTTCGGGTCCGAGAAAATCGAGCAGGCTGGTCTTGGGATCCGCATTCGAGACGACCATGCGGCTCGCGATCTCCGTGCCGTCCTCGAGCACGACGCCTGTCGCGCGTTCGTCCTTCACCTGCACGCGCGCGACCGGCGATCCGGTGCGGATCTCGGCACCGGCATTGCGGGCGGCGGCGGCCAACGCTTCCATCACCGCGGCGATACCGCCGGCGGGCAAAGCGAGTGCGCCGCGATTGCCGTTGGCGCAGCCGGCCATGCGATAGAGATAGGTGTAGACGCTGTTCGGTGAACGCGGGCCCATGAAATTGCCCATGACCGCATCGAGCGCGATTGAAGCCTTGATCGTTTCGTTCTCGAACTCGTCGGTGACGAGATCGTAGGCGTTCATGCCGATGATGCGCAGCAGCTCGCGCATGTCGTGCCGCCCGAGCAGGCGGATTCGCAGGCCGAACCGCGCCAGATCCCAGAGATTGTTGCGGTTGGCGAAATCCATGCGCGGCGGCTGCCGCAGCAGCGACGGGGCCAGCGCGTTGGCATAGCGGATCATCCGGCGGCGGAAATCCGGCAGGTTGTCGGCGTCCTTCGCGCTCACCTGCGCCAGCGCCACTTTGTCGTTCAGCGCGAGATAACGCCCGCCGCCGGTCAGCGCGAGGGTCGCGAGATCGGAGGCGGCATAGCGCAGCCCGTGATCGCCCAGCCGCAGCGCGTCGACAATCTCGGGCCGCAGCAGACTGAGAATCTGCGCGCAGCCCGACACTTTGAAGCCCGGATGAAACTCATAGCCGCGGGCCGCACCGCCGATCGCAACCGCCGCTTCGAGCAGGATCGTCTTGGCGCCGGCGCGGGCAAGGCACGCGGCCGCGACGAGGCCGTTATGGCCGCCACCGATGATCGCGACGTCGTAGTTCTGCGTGGCTGCGGTCATGCCGGTACTCCGCGACGCAGATCCTTGAGCACCTCGCGCACCGCGTTATAGCCGGGCGCGCCCATCACGCCGCCGCCCGGATGCATCGACGATCCGCACATATAGAAGCCCTTCTTCGGGCCGCGATACTGCGCGAGCCCCGGGACCGGCCGGTTGAACAGAAGCTGATCGAGCGTCAGCTCGCCCTGGAAAATATTACCTTCGGTCAGGCCGACTTCGTTCTCGATCTCCCAGGGGCTGCGCACCTGCTTGTGCAGGATCAGATTGCGGAAGCCCGGGGCCATCTCCTCGATCAGGCTGATGACCGTTTCGCCAAAGGCATCGCGCTTTGCCGGTGTCCACGGTCCGTCATGCAGCGAGGGTGGCACGTACTGCACGAAAACCGACATGAAATGCTTGCCCTCGGGCGCCATCGTCGGATCGATCAGGCTCGGGATGACGATGTCGAGATAGGGTTTCTTCGACCAATGGCCGTATTTCCAGTCGTCATAGGCGCGCTCGAGATAATTCAGGCTCGGCGAATAATGGATGTCGCCCGAGAGCGCAGGATTGTTCTTGACCGCGACGCCCTTGAAGTTCGGCAGCCCGTCGAGCGCTATGTTGAGCTTGCCGGACGAGCCGCGAATTTTGAAGTTCTCGCCCTTGCGGACGAGCTCATCGTCGAGCGGCTCGGACCATCTCAGCTTGGTGATGGTTCGCCGGAAATCGAGGTTGCTGACGACCGTGTCGGCGAGGAACTCGCTGCCATCGGCCAGCGCTACGCCTTTGACGCGCCCGTTCTTGACGATGATGTCGGTTACATCGGCATCGCAGCGAATCTCGCAGCGGCCGGTTTCCTGCGCCGATGCCGCAAGCGCCTTGCTGATCGAGCCCATGCCGCCGCGCGCATAGCCCCAGGCGCCGATCGAACCGTCGACCTCGCCCATGTAATGGTGCAGGAGCACATAGGCGGTGCCGGGCGAATAGGGGCCGAGCGCGGTGCCGATGATCGACGAGCCGGCGAGATGGCCCTTGATCACGTCGGTCTCGAAATACTCGTCGAGGAAATCGCCGATGCTCATTGTCCAGAAACGCATCGTCTCATAGAGCCGCTTCTCGCCGAGCTCGGAGAACGGCTTCGTGAACTTGACCAGATCCATCAGGTCCTTGGGACGGAGCGAGGTCGGATCCGGCGGCGTCTGCAACAGCATCGGGCGGATGAACTTGCATTGCCGCAGGATCTCGAGCGCATAGCGATCGTAGGCCTCGGCATCGCGCCTGGAATGGCGCATCAGCTCGCGCCGCATCCGGTCATGGTTCGAATAGGAGGCGAGGAAGTCGCCGTCGGTCAGGACGTTGAGCGAGCCTTCATAGGGGATCACCTGCAGCCCGTGTCGCGGCAAATCGAGACCGCGCATGATCTCGGGCCGCAGCAGGCTGCACACATACGAGCAGGTTGAATAGGTGAAGCCGGGATACAGCTCTTCGCTGACCGCCGCGCCGCCAATCAGATAGCGCCGCTCGAGTACCAGTACCTCGAGCCCGGCGCGGGCCATGTAAGCGGCGGCGACCAGCCCGTTATGGCCGGCGCCGACGACGATCGCGTCGTAGCGTTTCATCCCCCGAACCCGATCCGGCTATTCCGCTGTTGGTGACTGATCCGAGCGAAGCCGCCGGATATAGCGACCGTGAACTTCCTTGACCGTGATGTCCACAGCCTCCTCGAAGGTCGAGAGCGTCTCGTCGAGGCAGGTCTGGTCGTGCGCGGCCGAGATAAACCAGGGCTCGCGCGAATCCGGTTCGCACATGATGCCGCGCGCGATGAGATGGCCGGCCAGCGTGTCGTAGAAGGTGTAGTTGCTGGTCTTCCAGTCGCGGTAATTGTTCGGCGCCTTTTCCTTGAGGAAGAGGCCCCCCATGCTCGGATGCCCGGCAAAGGAATGCGCGATGCTGCGCCCGGTCAGGATCTTGCTGATGCCCTGCTGCATGGCCGTGCCGTAGCTCGCGACGTTCGCCAGCGCATCGGTGTCCTTGAGGATGGTCAGCGTCCGTTCGGCCGCAGCCAGCGACATCGCCTGGGCCGTGTAGGTGCCACCATGCGCCACGCCATTGCCGAAATGGCGCATGATCGCCTCGCGCCCGCCGATCGCAGCGATGGAGTATCCGTTCGCCATCGCTTTCGCCATGGTGCAGATGTCGGCGGTGACGCCGTAAAGCTCCTGCGCGCCGCCCTTTGCGACGCGGAAGCCGGTCTTCACTTCGTCGACGATCATCAGCACGTTGTAGCGGTCGCATATTTCGCGCACCGCCTTGAGGAATTCGGGCTTGGCCGGAATGCCGCAGCAATTACCGAGGATCGGTTCGATCAGCACGGCCGCGATCGAATCGCCATGCTTCTTCAGCACGCGCTCAAGGCGCTCGGCATTGTTGTACGGCACCTGCCAGAAGAGCTGGCGCACCAGATCGGGAATGCCCTTGCCATAGGCGACGATCTTCGGATCGTCGATCTCGTTCTCCATGCCGGCGATGTCGGCGTACCACATCGCCGCGTCGAACAGCCCGTGATACGAGCCCTCGAACGTCACGTAATGGCTCTTGCCGGTAACACCGCGGGCGAGGCGCAGCGCGCCCATCACGGCCTCGGTGCCGGAATTCGAAAAGCGGACCAGCTCGGCGGCCGGCACCATCTGATGGATCAGCTCGGCGACGGCGAGCTCGCGTTCGGTGCCGAGCGCATAGATCGTGCCGATCTGCTGCGCCTCGTGGGCGGCGGCGTCGACCGCGTCATGACAATGGCCGAGGATCGCCGGGCCGTAGCCGAGGCGATAGTCGATATAGCGGTTGTCGTCGATGTCCCAGACATAAGCGCCTTTGCCGCGCTTGACGTAGATCGTCTTGTCGTCGCCCCAGTAGCGGAAGTTGGAACTGACACCCAGCGGCAGGCGCTTCAGCGCGCGCTGGAAATGGGCTTGGGAGCGGGTGATCGAGTAAGGCTGGCGGCGATTATGGTCGGGGGTGGGGATGATGGGCTGCATGATCCGATGCTCGTTGCGTTGGAAACCGATCGTTTAATTGGCTGGAATCAGCCATTAAATGACTGTATAAGGAATTTACCGATCTGGGCCGATCCTGTCCAGTCCATTGAATGATCATTTAAGTCGTAGATATGAGAATATTGATTAAATTCAACATCTTAAACATTATGAAGCCAGCATGACGGGTACGATATGGCGGCACTAAAGGAATCGCAGGCGAAACCGGATCGTCGGCGCGAGCTGATCGAAGCGACGATCCGCATCATCGGCCGGCGCGGTTACGCTTCGACGACTTTGAGCCATGTCGCGGGCGACGCCGGTTTGTCGCCCGGCATCGTGAATTTCTACTTCAAGTCCAAGGAACAGCTTCTCCAGGAGACGCTCGAGCATCTGGTCGAGGAGTATGACCGCGTCAGCCAGGCGTTCATCGCGGCCGCCAGTCCCGATGCGGCGGGCCAGCTCATCGCGCTTATCGCCGCCGATTTCGACCCCGCTATCTTCACCAAGGAAAAGGTCGCGGTCTGGTATGCGTTCTGGGCCGAGGCCGCGACCAACCCGGCCTACCGCGCCGTGGTCTCGCGGCTCGAAGCCAAGGACCAGAATTCGACGGCGACGATCTGCGCGCGCCTGGTACGCGAAGGCCGTTACGTCGGCATCGATTCCGAGGAGGTGGCGAGCGGCCTCAATGCGATCAGCGACGGGTTCTGGTTCGATTCCCTGATCGACCCGGAGATCTTTGACAAGGACCGCGCGCTCGGCATCTGCCGGCTGTTCCTCTCGGGCATCTTCCCGCGGCACTTTCCGATCGCCGAGCGCAGCCCGGTGGCGAACGCAGCGCCCGCCGCGGTCGATCCCTCGGCACCCTTGTCGTCCGACCGCAAGGCGCATTGTCAGCGCCTGGCGGCGGCGTTGCAGCGCCGGTTGCAGCCGGCCGGCCCGTGGCAGGTGCGCGACCTCGCTTTGTCGGTCGGGGTCACGCCGGAGACCGTGCAGAATTGGCTGGCGGGCCAGACCGAGCCGTCGTCCTGGACCCTTGGGCGGCTCATGGCGGTCCTGGATCCGCTGTTTTTCGTTGACGTATACGGGCCGGTCGTCGCAACGATGCAGGAGCGGTTCGAACAGCGGCTGGCGGATGCGCGCGAACGCGAACGAAGCGAACGCGCCGCGATCGAAAGCCTCGTCCCGCCTATCGACT
>JBBDWW010000376.1:0-2128 GCA_040902645.1 Dongiaceae bacterium
GAACTGCGCATCGCGCGCGCGTAGCTCGCCTGGCCCAGGAACATGCCGCTGATCACCGACGTGGCAATACCGAGAATCGTCGACCAGTCGTAACCCGCGCGGACAAAGTCGAGCATGCGGCCGCGCACGATCTTTTGCACATCGGCATTGAACCAGGGACGTTCGAGGCGCAGGACGGCCAAGGCCGTCTTCGGCCCCTTGCCGGGCCCGGCGCCGATCGCGTCGGCAATGCCGCGAATCGAAATCCCTTTCGGGACCGCTTCGATCAGGAAGGTGCGCTCGAATCCACTCTGGCGATCCGGAATGAGAAATATCAGCGCCGCGTGGCTGAACGGGCTCCGCGTCGCAAACCGGATCGCCCGGCTGAAGAGGCTGGTGCCCCGGACGAGTACGATATCGGCGCGCGACAGATGCCCGCCATCGAGGAAGGTTTCGATATCCATCGGAAAGAAATTCATGGCAGCACCCGGTTGCGATCCGCCCTGCCGGTCCGCCCCCCAGTCCTAACCCGGACAGATCCGAAGCGCATCTCTGGACTGCGCCTCGCAGGCGGGCGGCGTGGCCCTTGGGCGGCCCCGCTTGGCCCTTTTTTTCGCTCGGCGGAAATCGGGATTTCTGGTCAATAATCCTTGGCAATCGCACCACCCGGTCCCTAATCGGAGTGGAGGCAGTTCGCGCCGCCGTGTCGAACAATGGAGGGCCGTACCCCCATGCCATCGACCGCCATATTACGCATCAATTATCACCCGACGACCCGGAGGCTGTTCGTCACCTTCGTGGGATCGGGCAAGACCTATATGTATTTCGACGTGCCGAACGACGAGTACCAGGCCTTCATTGCGTCGTCGTCCAGAGGCCGGTTTTTAAACGACCGGATCCGCGACCATTACCGGTATGTCGAACTGCAATCGCGCGAAGTCGGGACAAGTGCGCGCCAGCGGCAATCTGCTTGACCGGGCGCGCTTAACGCCGCTCAGCTCGCCAGAGTCGCACCCCCTGTCCTCCTGACTAAGCCGTACCCAGAAACGCCTTCAAGGCATCGGTCGTCGCGTCGGGCGCCTCGATCGTCATCATGTGGCCGACATTCGGCAGCACGACCTGCCGCGCGTTCGGCAGCGCTTTCGCGAGCGACTGCGCCGCCTTCGGCGGCGTCATCGCGTCGATCCCGCCCAGCAGCAGCAAGGTCGGGCAGGTGACCCGCGCCGCCGCGGCAAGACCGTTGGTGTAGTCGGCGCAGGCCGCCATGTCGTTCGCCATCACGCCGGGCCCCGCGCGTTCGAGCAGGCGCACGGCACCACCCAGCATCCACAAGCCCGGCGAGGCATGACCGCCGAAATGCGCGCGCCGCCCGTGGCCCCAGCTTGTCACCAGTTCGTAGGCGAGGTGATCGTTCGCCTTGGCCGCCGCCATCAGATCGGGATGGACCGGCATCGCTTCCGCCGTGCCGAGCAGCATCAGATGCGAGAGGCGATCGCCGCCTTGCGCCGCCGCCTCGAGCGCGACCAGCGAGCCCATCGAATGACCGGCGATCGCCGCCTTGTCGACGCCGAGCGCAGAGAGATAACGCAACAGCCAGGCGCCGCATTCCTCGATCGTCCGCAGCGGTTCGCCTTCTGATCGCCCGTGTCCGGGCAGATCGATCGCGAGCACGCCATAGCCGCGATGACGGAAATAGCGCGTCTGCAGCACGAAGACCGTGTGATCCATCGCGGCGCCGTGCACGAAGACCAGCACCGGCAGACTGGCGTCGAACGGTTTGCCGCCGGTGGCCGCGAACACGCGCGCGCCTTCGAATTCGATCTCCATCGCTTTACGCCTTCTGGGACGCGCGCAGCGCCTGACCGAGATCGTCGAGAATATCGTCGATATGTTCGAGCCCGACCGAAAGCCGGATCAGATCCTCGGAGAGGCCGGCGACCTTGAGCGAGTCCGGATCCATCTGCTGATGCGTCGTCGAGGCGGGATGGATGACCAAAGTCTTGGCATCGCCCACGTTCGCGAGATGCGAGGCGAGCTTGAGCCGCTCGATGAAGCGCCGGCCCGCGTCGCGGCCGCCCTTCACGCCGAAACTGATGATCGAGCCTGGCCCCTTCGGAAACAGTTTCTTCGCGCGCGCATGATCGGGATG
>JBBDWW010000377.1:0-2124 GCA_040902645.1 Dongiaceae bacterium
CGTCCAAGATCTAGTTCCGGCGACCCGTCGTCCAAGATCTAGTTCCGGCGACCCGACCGGGCGGGTCCATGGGCGTGGACGGGCTCGCGGGTGGCGCCGGAAGCCCCGGCGGCGCCGGCGGATTGGTTATTGTGCATTGCACCATAGCGGCGTAGAACAAGCATCCGGTAGGGTTTTCGGCCAAAAAGTCGGCCCGGGAACCTGCAAGACAGCGCCTGCGTTCGGGAGGGTCCCTTCCATGAGAACGGCCCGATGAGCACGGAACATCGCAGCCAGCGGATCACGGTTCCCGAGCTGGCAGCCCGCAAGGGCGGCACACCCATTGTCTGCCTCACCGCCTATACCGCGCCGACCGCCCGGCTGCTCGACCTCCATGTGGACCTGCTGATGGTAGGGGATTCGCTCGGCATGGTGCTCTATGGGTTCGAGAGTACGCTTCCGGTCACGCTCGACATGATGATTTCGCATGGCGGCGCCGTCGTCCGCGGCAGCGAACGCGCCAATGTGGTCGTCGACATGCCCTTCGCCAGCTATCAGGAATCGCCCACCCAGGCCTTTCGCAATGCGGCGCGGGTTCTGGCCGAAACCGGCGCGCAATCGGTCAAGCTCGAGGGCGGGCGGGCGATGGCCGAAACGGTCGCATTCCTGGTGGCACGCGGCGTGCCGGTGATGGGCCATGTCGGGCTCACGCCGCAATCGGTCAATGAGTTCGGCGGCTATCGCAGCCGCGGTCGCGACGAGGCGCAGCGCGCGACGATCCTCGACGATGCAAAGGCGATCGCCGATGCGGGTGCGTTCTCGATCGTCGTCGAGGGCGTGGTTGAACCGCTTGCCCGCGAAATCACGCAAACGGTCGCACCCCCCGTCATCGGCATTGGCGCATCACCGTCCTGCGACGGGCAGGTTCTGGTGAGCGAGGATATGCTCGGTCTGTTCGACGTTTTCAAACCGAAATTCGTGCGCCGCTATGCGGAACTGGGTGTGGCGATCGGCGAGGCGGCCGCCGCCTATGCAGCCGATGTGCGCGCGCGACGCTTCCCGGCCCCCGAACATTGCTTCGGCGTTCCCCAGGGGACAGAGCCCGGAACGGCATCGCAGCGTCCCGCCGCGGGCGCTGCGCGGGGCGCCGCGAACCGGCGCTGATCGCAATGGCGCTCAATGTCGTCGGCAAGGCGGATCGGCCGGCTCTGCCCATCCAGCGCAGCGTGGCGGAGTTGCGTCGCCAGGTCGCCGATTGGCGGCGGGCCGGCGAAACGATCGGACTGGTGCCGACCATGGGCGCGCTGCATGACGGGCATCTAGCACTTGCGCATCGCGCGCGGCGCGATTGCACGCGGATCATCGCCAGCCTGTTCGTCAATCCGCTGCAGTTCAACGCGACCGACGATTTCCGTTCCTATCCGCGCGATGAGGCCGACGACCACCGTATGCTGGCCTCGGCCGGCGTCGATCTGCTGTTCGCGCCACCGGTCGACGAGGTCTATCCGCGGGGCTTCGATACCAGCGTAACCGTCGGTGCGCTGGCGCGGCCGCTCTGCGGCGCGACGCGGCCGGGCCATTTCCAGGGCGTCGCGACGGTCGTCACCAAGTTGCTGCTGCTGACCTTGCCCGACTATGCGTTCTTTGGCGAAAAAGATTACCAGCAGCTGCTGGTTATCCGCCGCCTCGCGCTCGATCTCAATTTTCCGGTCGAGATCGTCGGTGTCGCGACCGTGCGCGACCCGGACGGGCTCGCGATGTCGTCACGCAACCGTCATCTCTCGCCCGACGAACGTTCGACCGCGAGCATCATCCCGCGGCTGCTTGCGAGCCTTGCCGACGACATCGCCCGCGGCGGCGACATCGCCGAGGCGCTGATCAGCGGCCGCACCGCTTTGTTCGAGGCGGGCATCGATCGCGTCGACTATCTCGATTGCTGCGACGGCGCGACGCTCGAGCCGGTACGCAGCTTGAAGCCCGGCGCCCGCCTCTTCGTCGCCTGCCATGTCGGCAAGACGCGGCTGATCGACAACCTGGCGATCCAGGGCTGATTTCGCAGGCGGACGCGCGGGCGTCAGCTCTTGTTGTTGTTGCGTTTCGCGATCGGCTGGATGAATTGCGGCTCGATGTCCCAGGGAAACATGA
>JBBDWW010000378.1:0-3832 GCA_040902645.1 Dongiaceae bacterium
TGGCACCGGTGCGCAGATCGGATACGAAACACCAGGTGCCGAAGATCGCCGGCGCGCCGGGCTTGATCGCGTTCACATAGACGAGCCCGGCGAGGCATTCCGCGACTTCCTGCACGACGGCACCGGCGAGCGCCGCGGGTGCCGTGGCGCCGGCTTGTCCCGCCGACAGCAGCAGCACCGGCATACCCCCGCGTACCGCCACTTCGAGGCACCGGCAGGCATCGGTTGCGAATTTGAGCGGCGGCACGACGAAGCAGTTGGACTGGCTGACGAAAGGTCGCGCGCGCCATTTGTCTTCGCCGCCGGCAATCATGTGCAGCATCTGCAGCGAGGCTTCGAGCTGCGGCACGTCGACCCAGCTCGAGCCGACATGCTTGGTGGTGCCGACGACGCTGGTGTAGCAGGTGTTGAAATCCATCTCGAACGGATCGGGAAGATCGCGGCATACGACCGAGCGCTGATAGAAATGGATGTGCTCCAGCGTGTCGACCAAGCGCGCGATGTCGTAGGCGTCCTGCGTGACGGATTCACGATAATCGCCGGTTACGGGATCGACGATATGCACAGCGGCGGCGGCCGTCCCGAATTAGGTCCTCGATCCCCAGGGCTCCATGTCGTGACGCGGATCCTGCCCCGGCAGGATGAACTGCCGGGCGGCCTTCGCGATCGTGTCTTCGATCAGCGCGCGCGGAAAGATTAGCCGCCCCTCGCTGGTCAGCTTCGCGCCGACCGCGGTGCAGACTTCGACGCAGGACGGAATCGCATCGGCGAGGCCGATATTTTCCAGCACGTCGAGCGCGGCATGGTGAATCTTCAGAACATCGGCATCGCTCAGCGGCTTGTAGCGTCCACTTTCGAGCCCCGGCCGTACCGGCCGTTCGGCCTCCGCCATCGGTGCCGCGCGCAACGCCCGCCGCGCTTCTCTGCCGCCGCGGCGACGCTCCTGCACATTCGTGCCCGACATCGGGGGACACTCCATGGTCATTGGGCCGCCCGCTGCGGCCCGTTACGAGCGATCATTCTGGCAGCCGGGATGGCCGCCGATCAATGCGATTCGGCAATGTATCGGCCTTCGGCGATCCCGATCGGCCCATCATGCGGGCGCGATTTTCGCCCGGTAACCGCGCAATCGGGCGTTACGTCGGCCACGAACCACCCTGCCCGCGGCGCGCTGCCGCATCGGGCCGCTTTGCTGCCCCAACCGGCTCGGGCCAGCGGGATTATGCGGCCCCCTAGGCGGTTTGAGCCAGCGGGATATCGGCGCGCGGCGAACTGGTCCAGGCAACGTTGCTGCGCCAGGATTCGAGATTACGACCCGTCAGCGTTTCCAGCGCGGCGATATCGTCGAAGAATGCCTGCGCGAGTATCGACCGCGTCCCGTCGTCGAGTTTCTCCCGCGGCTTCTCGGTAGAATTGGCACGTCTTAACAGCCGGCGCAGCGGCCTCGTCGCGCGCGCCAGACGACCGTACAACGCGGTCGACTTGGGATCGACCGGCAAGAAAGGCATCAGGAATGCCCCCGAATTGAGGAACTGAAGCGACTTGTTGCGATAGGTTCGATGCGGCGCCTTGCGGGGAAAATCCTTGCGACCGTCATAAGACAAGCCGGCGAACGATAGGACCTGCTGGTAACAACTCAGCGGGTCGCTCAAAAAATCGTCATAGAACACCCAGAGGCAGCGATCGCGGCCGACGGCGTCCACCAGCGACTTCAGATGCCGTCCGATGCTGCCCACTTCGAGATATTCGAGCATCTTCGGATCGCTGCAGGTCCAGGGAATCTGTTGACCGCAGCGGCGCGGCTCCTGCAGCTGCCAGGCACGACTCAAATCGGCTTCGGTCTCCTGTCGATAGAAAAGCAACCGGCTGTGATAGGAGTGAACGAGGTCGACCGGATTGCGAAGCATCACCAGGAATCGCGATTCAGGAAATACCGATAGCGCCCGCTTTGCCGCATCCGGGCGGTACAGATACGAGATGCTGCCATCGAGAAGCAGGGTGTGCTCCGACGAAAGGTTCGGAAAGTGATTGCGCCTGTAAACTCCCCGTGAGCGCGTCATATCGTCGGCCGAGTCAGGCGACAAAAAGAAATGCGTCTCCTTCGGACGCGAGCCGCAAATATCGGGATGCGCACCAAGATAGCGGGTCATCGCCGTCGTGCCGCAGCGAGGCGCGCCCGCGATAATCAGGATCTTTGTCGCTGCGGAAAGTTCCATGGATGCCATCGGGAAGCGATCGTTGCGCGGCTATCGGCCAAGATCCGGCAAAACCCGCCGGTTGGACCGGTGCGCCGACGATGCGGTCGCCCGTCCGTATCGGTGCACGGCACGGCATTTGACATCGCGCCAATGCGCGGCCCGGTAGAACCTGATTTCCATGACCCCCACCGATCAACCAATGCGATCCCGGCACGATGCGCGCCGGCGCCAATCTAGCGTTGGGGGAATTCCGCGCAAGCGAACACAGGAAATTGCGCCGTATCGAGCCCATTTACCCGATCGGAGGCGCCGCAAATCCGCCAGAATCGCGGCTCATCCTCGATCATCCAAGAGCTTGAGCGGTTGCCTGGGGGTAGCGCCCCGGGCTAGCATTTCTGCCCCGCCAGGCCCCGGGCGGCTTGTCCCCATGAACGTGGCCGCAACGACAAACCAGCAGGGAGGTTTACCGATCATGAAAATGGACGATTTCGACGTCGAACGTTTCAAACAGAAGCTTTTCTCCGGCGAGATCAGTCGCCGCCAACTCGGTAAGATTCTGGCGGCGGCCGGTGTCGTCACCACAACCATGCCGCTCGCGTCGCGGCTTCGCGCCGAGGAAGGCCACCCGATCGTCTACACTTGGGCCGGCTACGACATTCCGGAGTTCTATCCTACCTATGTCGAGAAATACGGCGAACCGCCGCAGTTCTCGATCTGGAACGACGAGGAAGAAGCGATCACGAAGATCCGCGGCGGTTTCCAGCCGGATACGGTGTTCCCCTGCTCCTACAAGGTGCAGCGCTGGTACGACGCCGGCATCCTCGGGCCGATGGACCTCTCGAAGATCGAACATGTCGACGACATCTTCCCGGCGTTGCGCAGCATGGACGTCATCGAGATCGACGGCCAGACGGTGTGGCTGCCGGTCGATTGGGGTCAGACGTCGGTTCTCTACCGGACCGATCTCGCGCCGGAATATGTCGGCAACGAAACCTGGGAGATCCTGTGGGATCCGAAGTATGAGGGCCGGCTCTCGACCATGAACAGCCTGATCGACGGCGTGGCCGTCGCCAGCATCGCGCTCGGTCTTGAGGATCCGTTCACGATCGAGGGCGAAGACATGGAGCGCGTCAAGGCGAAGCTGGTCGAACAGAAGCCCCTGCTGCGCTTCTATGCCGACGATCCGACCACGATCGAACAGGCCTTGGCCTCGGGCGAAGTCGTCGCGGCGACGGCCTGGAACCAGTCCTATGCGGCGCTGTTGAAGCAGGGCCTGCCGGTCAAGTTCATGAACCCGAAGGAAGGGGCCATGACCTGGGTGTGCGGCATGTCGATCGTGGCGAACGCTCCCAATCCGGAGCGTGCGCACGAAGTGATCTCGGCGATGCTCGATCCTCGCTCGCGGGCGTTTGAAATGACCGAGTATGGCTATGGCAGTGCGACGCAGGAGCCCTACTCGATCGTCGACCCGGCCATTCTGACCGAACTCGGCATGCCGAACGATCCGACCGAGTTGCTGAGTTCAGGTATTTTCCAGGCACCGATGTCGCCGGAACCAGAACTGCAGCAGATGTACGAAGAGGTGAAGGCCGGCGTTTAAGCCGGTTTTCCGGTCCACTCTACCGACGCGGGGG
>JBBDWW010000378.1:3842-14695 GCA_040902645.1 Dongiaceae bacterium
CCCTGGGGAGCGGGCGTTCCTTTTTGCCTCAGTCGAGTCGCGCCGTACGCAGGCGCAAGGCGTTGGCAATAACGCTGACCGACGAGAGCGACATGGCCGCCGCCGCGATCATCGGGCTCAACAAGATCCCGAAGATTGGATAGAGCAGGCCCGCCGCCACCGGCACGCCGGCCGCGTTGTACACGAATGCAAAGAACAGGTTCTGCCGGATGTTGCGCATGACGGTCTGCGACAAATGTCGTGCGCGGACGATGCCGGAAAGATCGCCCTTCACCAAGGTGACGCCCGCGCTTTCGATCGCGACATCGGTGCCGGTACCCATGGCGATGCCGATATCCGCGGCGGCAAGCGCGGGCGCATCGTTGACGCCATCGCCCGCCATCGCGACGACGCGGCCGGCACGCCGCAGCTCCGCGACATAGATTGCCTTCTGCGCGGGGGTCGCATCGGCCCGGATATCCTCGATGCCGAGCGCGGCACCCACCGCGCGCGCGGTGCGTTCGTTGTCGCCGGTCAGCATGACGATCCTGAGGCCCGCCTCGCGCAGCCGGCGAATGGCATCCTGCGTCGTTTCCTTGACCCGGTCGGTCGCGGCGATCAGGCCTAGCAGCTGCGATCCGCGCACGACGAACACGACGGTGGCACCCTCGGCACGCAGCCGGTCGGCCTCGCTTTGCCACGGCGCCAGATCGATACCCTGGTTTTGCATCAGCGCGGCGTTGCCGAGCGCAACCGGTGCCCCGTCGAGCCGTCCGGTGACGCCCTGGCCGATGACCGCCGCGAAGTCGGTGAGCTCGGGCGCTTTAATGCCGCGCGCGGCCGCCGCCGCCAGAATCGCCGACGCCAGCGGATGCTCGCTCGATGCCTCGAGCGCAACCGCGACGCGCAATAGCTCGTCTTCGGCGATGCCCTCGGCGGGGATCGCGGCCGTCACCGATGGCCGCCCCTCGGTCAGCGTGCCGGTCTTGTCGACCAGCAGCGTGTCGGCCTTCTCCAGCCGTTCGAGCGCTTCGGCATCGCGGATCAGCACGCCGGCCTGCGCGCCGCGGCCGACCCCGACCATGATGGAGATCGGCGTCGCGAGACCCAGCGCGCAGGGGCAGGCAATGATGAGCACCGAGACGGCGGCCACCAGCCCGGACGCCATGGCCGGATCGGGCCCGAACAACGACCAGGCCGCGAAGGCGACAAGGGCTACCGCAATCACCGCCGGTACGAACCAGCCGGCGACGCGATCGGCGAGGCGCTGAATCGGCGCGCGGCTGCGCTGCGCCGTCGCGACCAGGCGGACGATCTGTGCCAGCAGCGTGTCGTTGCCGATTTTCTCGGCCTCGATCGCGAGCGTGCCCGAGCCGTTGAGCGTCCCGGCGATGACCGGATCGCCGGGACGTTTCTCGATCGGAATCGGCTCGCCCGAGATCATCGATTCATCGACCGCGCTGCCGCCGGAGAGCACGCGCCCGTCGACCGGAATGCGCTCGCCCGGCCGCAGCCGCAGGCGATTACCGACGGCGACCTGCGCCAGTGGAATCGTGCGCTCGCCGCCATCCTGGTCGATGCGCCGCGCGGTCGGCGGCGCCAGATCGAGCAGCGCGCGGATCGCATCGCCGGTGCGCGCCCGCGCCCGCAACTCGAGCACCTGGCCCAGCAGCACCAGCACGGTAATGACTGCGGCCGCCTCGAAATAGACCGGCACGCTGCCATCCGCGAGACGAAACGCCGAAGGAAACGCACCCGGCAGCAGCAGCGCGATTACGCTGTAGAGCCAGGCCGTGCCGGTGCCCATCGCGATCAGCGTGAACATATTCGGGTTGCGGTTTCGGATCGATGCGGCGGCGCGCACGAAGAACGGCCAGCCGGCCCAGAGCACGACCGGCGTCGCCAGCACAAACTGCAGCCACATCGAGATTCGCGCAGGAACGAGATGATGCAGATCGAGACCGGGCAGATGGATTGCCATCTCCATGACGAAGACCGGCAGCGTCAAAGCGGCGCCGATCCAGAAGCGCCGGGTCATGTCCTGAAGTTCGGGATTGGGACCGGTGACGGCGCTCGCATCTTCCGGCTCGAGTGCCATACCGCAGATCGGACAGGCGCCGGGGCCGACCTGACGGATCTCGGGATGCATCGGGCAGGTATAGATCGCGCCCGGCGATGCCGGCGCCTCGACCGGCGCCGTGCCCCTCGCCTTTGCAATCCAGCGTGCGGGTTCTTCCAGAAAGCGGGCGCGGCAGCGCGCACCGCAGAAATACCACGTCTCGCCGTCATGCTCGGCACGATGCACGGCCGTCGCCGGATCGACGCGCATGCCGCAGACCGGATCGATTGCCATCCCGTCGGCGCCCGCGCCGTGATCCTGCCCGGCACCGTGATCGTGGCCGTGATGGCCGGCCATGCCCGCGGCCGTTTCGGAGAGGCCGGTCATAGAGAGGGCGCCCAGCGGCCAGCCAGCGCCCTTGCCCGGCGCGGCTGACGCCGGGAGTCCGGAATCGCGCGGAAGAGGATCGGGGTCGGGATCGGGTTCATTGATCGGTTCCTAGGCTTGTCATTTATACCCCCAGGGGGTATATAGCATCGATGCAGTCCGAAACCAAGAAGCAGCTTGCTGCCCGTCTCGCCCGGGTCGAAGGCCAGGTGCGCGGCATCGCCCGGATGATCGAAGACGATCGCTATTGCATCGACGTGATCACGCAGGTGCAGGCCGTCGCGGCCGCGCTGCGCCGGGTCGAGACGATGGTTCTCAAGGATCATGTCGGCCACTGCGTCGAGCATGCGATCGCCAGCGGCGACAAAGGCACGCAACGCCAGCAGATCGCCGAGTTACTGCAAGTGCTGGGACATCTGTCATCGACCGACGTCGGATCGAAATCTGAAAGCCGCTCTCGATGAGCGGCCATTGCCAGCATCACGAACCGGATCTGAATTCCTCGCCCGCGGGGCTGAAACGCGCGCTCATCTGGGTTATTGCGATCAACGCCACCATGTTTGTCGTCGAGATGACGGCCGGCAGCATGGCCCAGTCGCAGGCGCTCAAGGCCGATGCGCTCGACTTCCTCGGCGACAGCCTGACCTACGCGCTCTCTTTTGCCGTACTCGGCATGACGCTCAAGACGCGTGCGATGGCCGCCATGCTGAAAGGCGGCAGCCTCGCCGCCATGGGTCTCTTCGTGCTGGGCCTGACCCTTTACCGCGTCTTCACAGGCGCAGCGCCGGAAGCGCCGGTCATGGGCGGCATCGGCTTTCTCGCGCTGGCCGCCAACCTGATCTCGGTGCTGTTCCTGCTGCGCTTCCGCGAAGGCGACGCCAATATCCGGTCGGTCTGGCTGTGCAGCCGCAACGATGCGATCGGCAATATCGCCGTCATTGGTGCGGCGGGTCTGGTCTGGCTGACCGGCACGCGCTGGCCCGACCTCGTGGTCGCGGCGGCGATGGCCAGCCTCTTCCTGCATTCGGCGACGCTGATTGTGCTGCAGTCCCAGCGTGAACTCGCCGAGGTGCGGACGCGCCGCGAACGCGGCGAACACGAAGCGCCACAGGCGCTCTAACCATCGCCCGTGAGTTCATCGCCCCGGGAGGCGTAATGAAATTCTGCAGCCGTCGTAGATTTCTTGCGCACAGTGCGGCAGCGTTCTCGGCCATGTCGTTTGCCAATTGGCCGAGCGCACTTACAGCGCAAACACCGCCGCGCATTCTGCGGGCCGAGCGTCGGATCATTGAGGTCGGCGGTCTTGCGGCCAGCGTATTTGCATTGCTCAATGAAAATGGCAATCACGGGCTGGTTTTCGATCGCAACGAGGCATTCCAGGTTCATCTCGAGAATCGCATCGGGTCGCCGACGCTGGTCCACTGGCACGGGCTGACGCCGCCCTGGGAGCAGGACGGTGTCCCAGATCAGCCGCTACCGCCGCTGCTGGAAGACGAAACCCGACTCTACGACTTTCCCCTGCGTGAAGCCGGAACTTACTGGATGCATTCGCATCTCGGGCTGCAGGAACAGGCGCTGCTCGCTGCACCGCTGATCGTCCGCGATCCGGACGAGGCCGCGATCGACCGGCAGGAGATCGTGATCATGCTGCACGATTTCAGCTTCCGACCGGCCGAAGAAATCCTGGCGTCGCTCGAATCCGGCGGCCACATGATGGCCGCCGACGGTGGCATGGCGTCATCGTCAGACCCGCACACCGGTCATGAAATGGGCAACGGCGTGGACCCAATGGCAGAGATGGGCGAAACCAGCTCGATGATGCTCCACGCCAACGATGTCGACTTCGATGCGTATCTCTCGAACGATCGCACGCTCGATGATCCGGAAATCGTTTCAGTCGAGCGCGGCGGCAAAATCCGGCTCCGAATCATCAATGCCGCCGCCGCCACTAACTTTTTCATCGATACAGGGGCATTGCCGGCGTCGCTTGTCGCTGTCGACGGACGAGGCGTTCTCCCTACGACGGGAATGAGGTTTCCAATTGCGATCTCGCAGCGCATCGACCTCGATATCGCAGTTCCCGCGACGGGTGGATCGTTTCCGATTCTGGCCCTTCGCGAAGGTGACCGCGCAAGAACCGGCATCGTGCTCGCGACAACCAATGCTACGGTGTCGAAGGTTTCAAGTCTTGCCGACGAAGCAGCCGGCTTGCTCGACCTTGGTCTGGAGCGCCGGCTCGAGGCCACAGCCCCGCTTTCGGAGCAGACGGCGGATCGGTACCTGATTGCCGATCTCGTCGGCGGGATGGGCGACTACCGCTGGGGCATCGATTTGCGCGACGGCGATGGCGACGGCCAGATTGAGCTGGAACGTGGCGCGCGGATCGAGATCGCCTTTCGCAACCGCACCGGCATGAGCCATCCGATGCATCTGCACGGGCACGGGTTCCAGATCGTCGCGATTGGCGAAAACCGGTTCGGCGGCGCCCCTCGCGACACCCTGCTGGTGCCCCCGGGCGCGAGCGTCACCATCGCCTTCGATGCCGACAATCCCGGTCGCTGGCTGTTGCATTGCCACCATCTCTACCACATGGCGGCAGGAATGATGACGATGCTCGATTATCGCGGCATCGGCTGATCGGAACCGGCGCGGGACCGGTTAGCGCGATCGCCGGCCGAACAGATGCCAGGCGAGCGGCAAGGTGACCGCACCGAGCGCGATCTTCAACGCATCGCCGGCAAGGAATGGCAGCAACCCATGCTGCAGCGCCGGCACCGTACCGATCTGCGTCGCAAGCCAGGACACGCCCAAAACATAGATCACCAGATTGCCGATCAGCATCGCGAGCACGGCCTCGACCGGACTGCGATCCCAGCCCCGCTCGGCGAGGCGCCCGCAGATCCACGCGGCCACCGCGAAACCGACGAGATACCCGCCGGTCGGCCCATAGAGGTGGACGATGCCGCCGCCCTCGTCCCAGCCACCCGAGAAGACTGGCAGTCCGACCGCGCCGGCGGCCAGATAGGCGACCACCGTCGCCAATCCGAGCCGCGGGCCATAGGCTAGACCCAGCGTCAGCACGACAAAGGTCTGCATGGTGAGTGGGACCGGCCAGAGCGGGATCTGGATTTTCGCCGAGAGCCACAGCAGCAGAACGCCGACGGCCATCAAGATCAGGGCCCGGATCGTGCGCGATTCGCGCCGAACCGGCCAGAGGGCCTCGGCAAAGGTCATGGTGGGCGCAATCGTCGCAACAGTCATGGTGGTTCCCCCGTGAATCGGCCGGTACGATCTTTAGCGGACTGCGCCAAACGCGACAAGCAGACCGGCGGATCGGCCGGCCGGCGATCGTCGGAGGCAAGGACAGAGCCGTGCGGCATTCATGGCATCGCATGGCCGTGGAACAGCAGCTTTTCTTGACCCTGACGGCAGAATGGCGGCGCTCAGGAGGACGCAGACAATGTTCGCGCGCACGATGGATCTCTTCGAGATTTTCGGATTTCAGGTTCGAGTCGACATCACCTGGCTTTTCCTCGCTGCATTGATCACCTGGTCGCTCGCGACCGGATACTTTCCCCAGATCGAACCCGGTCTCGCCGCCCGCACCTATTGGTGGATGGGAATCGCCGGCATGATCGGCCTGTTCCTGTCGATCGTGTTCCACGAATTGTCCCACTCGCTCGTTGCCCGCCGTTTCGGATTGCCGATCCGGGGCATAACGCTGTTCCTCTTCGGCGGCGTCGCGGAAATGGAACAGGAACCGGTCAGCCCGAAAGCGGAATTCCTCATGGCAATCGCCGGGCCGATCTCCAGCTTCCTGCTCGCGGGCACCTTCTATCTGCTGGCCGCTGCGGCCGGGGATGCGCTGCCGCACCCGGTCGTCGATGTTCTCGGGTATCTGGCGCTGCTGAATTTCATCCTTGCGGCCTTCAATCTGCTGCCCGCCTTCCCTCTCGACGGCGGCCGGATGCTGCGCGCGGTCCTATGGCATCGAAAGGGCAGTTCCCGGGATGCGACACGAATCGCCGCCCGAATCGGCAGCCATTTCGGTGTCGCTCTCATCGTCCTCGGCATCCTGAATGCGATCGGCGGCAATCTGGTCGGCGGATTCTGGCTCGGGCTGATCGGGCTCTTTTTGCGTAGTTCGGCACTCGCCCACATGCAGGAGAGTGCGTTACGTCACAGCCTCGAAGGCGAACGCGTCGAACGCTACATGACCGCCCCTCCGGTGACGGTTCCGCCAACTCTCACGCTTCGGGAGCTGGTCGACCGCTATATCTATCGGGAACGGCACGAAGCCTATCCGGTATCGGATTCCTCGGGCCGGCCGCTCGGCATCGTGAGCGTGCACGATGTGCGCGCGCAGCCGCGCGAGGAGTGGGGCCGAATTACCGTCGGGCAGGTCATGACCGAGAGCGGGCCGGGCAACACGATCGATGCCGACGCGGATGCCGTCCGGGCCCTGTCAACCATGCAAAAGAACGGCCACGGACGCCTGCTGGTGACCCGCGGCTCGCAGCTCGTTGGCATTGTCGCGCTCAAGGACCTCCTGCGCCTCCTGTCGCTGCGCATGGATCTCGAAGGCGACGCCTGACAACCCGGAAGGATGCGGTGCCGCCGGGTCAGTCGCCGGCGTAGATCGCGAAGTATTTCCGGAAGGTCTCGGTCATGTGCCAGATGCCCGCAAAGCGCTTCTGCATGAAAAACGAGTCCCCCGCGCGATAGGTCTCGCTGTGGCCGGCCCGGTCGGTTACCGTCACTGCGCCGGCCAGCACCTGGCAGAATTCGTTGAAGCGATAGGAGTCGATTTTCTCCTTGCAGGGCGAGCATTCCCAGACGCCGACCAGAAAATTGCCGTCCCTGCTGGCGAATAACGTGTGACCCTTCTCCTCGCCCGGCCCTCGAGCACCGTTGCGGGGTCGACATAGGCCGTCGGCATCATGCCTTTGCCCGGCGCACCGTCCGGATCGAGTTTCACGGTTCCCTGAATGCTCATGATCGTCTCCTCTCGCTGAGCGGATCAACCCAACACGCGGCCGCGTTTATAGGGAATGCCTTCCGGCACCGGTTCGTCGAGCTCGCGCGCATATTTGTGTCCGGCATCGACCGCCATCGCGATCGTCCCCGGTGCGCGGCAATCGCCGATGCGCGTGACCGATTTGATGCCGGCGTCGTGCAGCGCCGCTTCGTCATCCATGAGTGCGTGATAGAGCGCATCGTTGAGCAAACGCGATGTAACCATGACGACCGATGCGAAATCGCGTCGCTCCGCAGCGCCGCCATATATGGACGCCGTCTCGACGCTGCCCTGAGCAGCCGACGCCAGCAGGCGCGCAGTCACGATCTCGACGCCCAGTTCCATCAGCCGCGCACGGATCCGGCCCTGCTCCATCGTGAGCAAGGTGAAGGGTGCGATTTCCGTCGCCGGCGTCATGTAGGTCACGCCCCGCCCGGCCGCGACCAGCCGCTCCGCTAATGCCGAGGCGAGATAGGAACCGTCGTCGTCATAGACCAACACGGGGCCTTCCGGCAGCGCACCGCCCAGCACGTCGCTCGCCGAGAAAACCGATTTGGCATCCGTACCCGGAACCGCCGCCGCATGGGTGCGGCCGAGTCCGTCCTTGCGCCAGGTCGCGCCGGTTGCGATCACCACGCGCTCATAGCCAAATTCACGGATCTGCGCGGCATCGAGCGAGCTACCCGGATAGAGCGACGCATTGCCGAGCTGCTGGAGCTGATAAAGCCGGTGATCGCGCACGCGCGCCCATTCGGCGAGGCCGGGCAACGCGCTTTCCTGCGTGACGCGGCCGCCGAGCGTATCGCGCACATCGGCGAGTGCCACCTCGCAACCGCGTCGCGCCAGCCACAACGCGCATTCGAGGCCGGCCGGACCGGCGCCGACGATCAGCACGCGGTCCTGCGATTTCTTCAGTGCGATGTGTTCGGGATGCCAGTCGCGCCGCCATTCTTCCATCATGGTCGGATTCTGCGTGCAGCGGATTGGCGAAAAACTCCATTCGGCGCTGATGCAGATATTGCAGCCGATACATTCGCGGATGTCTTCGAGCCGCCCTTCCTCGATCTTCTTCGGCAGAAACGGATCGGCGATCGACGGGCGGGCCGATCCGATCAGATCCATGATGCCGCGCTTCAGTTGCGAGACCATGCTGTCGGGCGAGGTAAACCGGCCGACGCCGACGACCGGTTTGGTCGTCACCTTCTTGACAAAGTCGATGTAAGATTCCTGGAACCCTTCCTTGCTGAAGCGCGACGGCGCCGAATCGTTGACCCATTCGCTGATATTGACGTCCCAGAGATCGGGCATCGGCACCATCGCGAACTGGCCGAACGATCCGCCCGCGGAAACGAATCCGAGCGCCAGCGAACGCTTCTCGGGCGAGACCGTCTTCGCGACGATCCCGAGCACAACCGAGAAGCCGGTGCCGCCCAGGCCGAGGCCGATCAGGAACTGCCCGGCCATCACCTCGCCGCCGTTCGACGCCATGCCCATAAGCGCGAGACCGGCGGTGTAGATCACGCCGCCGGCGGCCGCGACCCAGCGCGCGCCGTATCGATCGGCCAGCGCCCCGAAGAAGGGCGACGATGCACCCCAGATCAGATTCTGAATTGCGATCGCGAAAGCGAACATCTCGCGGCCGGTTCCGAGCGATTCGCTGATCGGCGACAGAAAGAGCCCGAATGTCTGACGCAGGCCCATCGTCAGCGTGATCATGATCGCGCCGCAGGCGAGGACGAAGAGCCAGCGGCGTCGCGGTGTCATGCATGCATCCCGAGGCGAGTGAGGGAGGCGCATTCTGGCACAGCATGCCCGCTCTGCTCATTCGGCATGCGACCGATCGCCGCCCGCATGCGACTGTAGGAGAGAGGCTATCGGATTTTATTAATGGAATTAAAATGTTAGAGATCCGCCGTGGACTCGGCCCGAAGGCCCGATGCCGGCACAGCATCGCGCAGCCTACGTTTATCCAGGCGGGGCGATGCGACATGATGGATCGAACGAATCCGCGGCGGCACGCGCCCGGTGATTCGACGACGGGAGACGGCATGAACTACCGGAATGTGTTCGAGGATGCGGTCGAGAGCCTGAAGGCCGAGCGACGCTATCGCGTGTTCGCCGATCTCGAACGGATTGCGGGACGCTTTCCGCGCGCGCTCCATCGCTCGCCGTCGGGCACGCACGAAGTCATCGTCTGGTGCTCGAACGACTATCTCGGCATGGGCCAGCATCCCGAAGTGGTGTCGGCAATGCAGGAGGCGGCCGGCCGCATGGGCACCGGCGCCGGCGGCACGCGCAATATTTCGGGCACCAACCATCCGATCGTCGCGCTCGAGAACGAACTCGCCGACCTTCATGGCAAGGAGACGGCGTTGGTCTTCACCTCGGGCTTCGTCGCCAACGAGGCGGCGATCGGCACGATCGCGAGGCTGTTGCCCGATTGCATGATCCTCTCGGATCAGCTCAATCACGCCTCGATGATCGAGGGTATCCGCCGTTCGGGTGCGGCGAAGCAGATCTTTCGGCATAACGATCTCGATCATCTCGAGGCTCTGCTGAAAAGCGCCGGTCCGGATCGCGCCAAGCTCATCGCCTTCGAATCGGTCTATTCGATGGATGGCGACATTGCACCGATCGCGGCGATCTGCGATCTCGCCGAACGCTATCGCGCGATGACCTATCTCGACGAAGTGCATGCGGTCGGCATGTACGGGCCGCGCGGCGGCGGTATCGCCGAGCGCGACGGCGCGATGGGCCGAATCGACGTAGTGCAGGGCACGCTCGCCAAAGCATTCGGTACGCTCGGCGGCTACATCGCCGGCTCGGAAGCGGTGTGCGATGCGGTGCGGTCGTTCGCGCCCGGTTTCATCTTCACGACGGCGCTGCCGGCGGCGGTGGCAGCGGCCGCGCGCGCCGCGGTATCGCATCTCAAGAATTCGAGCAGCGAACGTGCAGCGCAGCAGGAACAGGTCGCCCGTACCAAGGCGGCACTCGCCCGCGCCGGGCTGCCGATGATGCCGTCGGCGACGCATATCGTGCCGGTCTGGGTCGGCGATCCGGAGCGCTGCAAGCTCGCGAGCGACCGGCTGCTCGACCGGCACGGCATCTATATCCAGCCGATCAATTACCCGACCGTGCCACGCGGGACCGAACGGCTGCGCATCACGCCGACGCCCTATCACGATACGGCGATGATCGCCGGGCTGATCGCGGCGCTGGAAGAGGTCTGGGAGGCCCTGTCGCTGCCGCGCGAACTACCCGATGCGCTCGACACCGCGCTCTGGCACGGGGCGGGTGGCTGATTCGGTCCGCGGATTATTTCGCCGTCATTCTCTTTCCACCCTTCCTGTCGTTCGTTTCACTGTCGCGTCGTCGCGGGTCGATCGCTGCACGGCAGAGCCGCGCCATCCG
>JBBDWW010000379.1:0-2107 GCA_040902645.1 Dongiaceae bacterium
TCTGCGGCCGCATCTGCCCGCAGGACCGGCTCTGCGAAGGCAATTGCGTGATCGAGAAGGCCGGGCACGGCACGGTCACGATCGGTGCTGTCGAGAGATACATCACCGACACCGCCTGGGAGCGCGGCTGGATCAAGCCGGTCAAGCCGTTGCACGAGCGCGGGCAGAGCGTCGGCATCGTCGGCGCCGGGCCGGGCGGCCTCGCGGCGGCGGAAGAGCTGCGCCGGCGCGGCTACAAGGCGACGGTCTATGACCGCTATGACCGGGTCGGCGGATTGCTGATCTACGGCATTCCCAATTTCAAGCTCGAGAAACAGATCGTCACGCGCCGCGCCGAACTGCTCGCGGCGGGCGGTATCACGTTCGTGCTCGATTGCGAGATCGGCCGCGACCTCGGCTTCGAAGAACTGCGCGCGCGGCACGATGCCGTGCTGATCGCAACCGGCGTCTACAAACCGCGCGAGCTCAAGGCGCCCGGCGTCGGTTCCGGCGGGATCGTGCAGGCGATCGACTATCTGACGGCGTCCAATCGTACGGGTCTCGGCGACCGGGTCGCGGATTTCGAGTCAGGCTTGCTCGATGCCGGCGGCCGTCGCGTGGTGGTGATCGGCGGCGGCGATACCGCGATGGATTGCGTGCGCACCGCCGTGCGCCAGGGCGCGCTGTCGGTCTCCTGTCTCTATCGGCGCGATCGCGAGAACATGCCCGGATCGTTGCGCGAAGTCGGTCATGCCGAGGAAGAGGGCGTGGAATTTCTCTGGCTCGCCCAGCCCGAGGCCTTCGTCGAAAAGAACGCGCGGGTCGCTGCGGTCAAGGCACAGCGCATCCATCTCGGCGTGCCCGATGCGACCGGCCGCCAGGTGCCGCGCGCAATCGAGGGCGAGAATTTCTCGGTCGACGGCGATCTGGTGATCAAGGCGCTCGGCTTCGATCCCGAAGATCTGCCCGCCAAGTTCGGCACGCCCGGGCTCGAGGTCACGCGCTGGAACACGCTCAAGATCCACCATCGCCGCATGATGACCTCGCTCGAGGGCGTGTTCGCGGCCGGCGATATCGTGCGCGGTGCCTCGCTCGTGGTCTGGGCGGTGCGCGACGGGCGCGACGCGGCAGCGCAGATCCATCGCTATCTCAAGGCGAAGGTCGCGCCGATGGCCCAGGCTGCGGAGTAGGCGCGATGCCGACGCTCTATAACAGCGTGACCTCGGGCAATGCGTACAAGGTGCGGCTCGCGCTCGCGCTGCTCGGCATCCCTTACAAGCGGATCGATCTGGATGTGGATTCCGGCGCGACGCGGACGCCGGAGTTTCTGGTGAAGAATCCGAACGGCCGCGTCCCGCTGCTCGAGCTCGACGACGGCACCCTTCTCGCTGAATCGAATGCGATCCTCGTCTATCTCGCGGAAGGCTCGACCTTGTGGCCGGACGGGCGGCTCGCACGCGCCCGTGCGCTGCAATGGATGTTCTTCGAGCAGTACAGCCACGAGCCCTATATTGCCGTGGTGCGGCACTGGCGGCATCTCGGTGCGCTGACGCCGCAGCAGGAATCCGAACTGCCCGGTCGCATCGCGAAGGGCTATCAGGCGCTCGATGTGATGGAGAAGCATCTCACCGGCCGCCGTTTCTTCGTCGGCGAGCGCTGCACCACCGCCGACATCGCGCTCTATGCCTATACCCATGTCGCGCCCGAGGGCGGCTTCGATCTCGGTCGCTATCGCGCGATCCAGACCTGGCTCGATCGCATCGCCGCCGAACCCGGCCATGTGCCGATCGCGGGCGCTTCGGAGAAGGTCGCATGACCCGACAGAAGAAATCCGGCGGCATCGACCAGGTCGCCTTATGGCAGGCGAACGCCGCGCATCTGGCGAAGAACGGGCTCTACGATCCGGCCGATGAGCATGATGCCTGCGGCGTCGGGCTGGTCGCAACGATCGACGGCAAGCCGCGGCGCGAAGTCGTGCTGGCGGCGATCAGCGCACTGAAGGCGGTCTGGCATCGTGGCGCGGTCGATGCCGATGGCAAGACCGGCGACGGCGCCGGCATCCATCTGCAGATCCCGCAGGATTTCTTCCGCGAGCATGTGCTGCGCTCGGGCCATGCGGCGGGCCGCG
>JBBDWW010000380.1:0-1071 GCA_040902645.1 Dongiaceae bacterium
CCTTCCAGACGCGGCCGGTGACGAGCTGGAACGGGCGGGTCGAGATTTCCTGCCCAGCGCCGGCCACGCCGATGATGACGCTCACGCCCCAACCCTTGTGACAGCATTCGAGCGCCTGACGCATCAGCGTCGTATTGCCGACGCATTCGAAGCTGTAATCGGCGCCGCCCTTGGTCAGCTCGACCAGATGCGCGACGACATCGCCCTTGATCTCCTTCGGATTGACGAAATGCGTCATGCCGAATTTGCGCGCGAGCGCTTCGCGGCCGGGATTGATGTCGACGCCGACGATCATGTTCGCGCCGGCCATGCGCGCGCCCTGAAGCACGTTGAGACCGATGCCGCCGAGACCGAATACCACCACATTGGCGCCGGGTTCGACCCGCGCGGTGTTGATGACCGCGCCAATACCGGTCGTGACGCCGCAGCCGATGTAGCAGACCTTGTCGAACGGCGCGTCAGTCCGGATCTTCGCGAGTGCGATCTCGGGCACGACTGTGTAATTCGCGAAGGTCGACGTGCCCATATAATGGAAGATCGGCTTGCCCTTGAGCGAGAAGCGGGTCGTGCCGTCGGGCAGCAGACCCTTGCCCTGCGTCGCGCGGATCGCCTGGCAGAGATTGGTCTTGCGGCTGAGGCAGTATTCGCATTGCCGGCATTCGGGCGTGTAGAGCGGAATGACGTGATCGCCCTTCTTGAGGTCTTTCACGTCCGGCCCGACATCGACGACGATGCCGGCGCCCTCATGGCCCAGAATCGCCGGGAAGAGGCCTTCGGGATCCGCGCCCGACAAGGTGAACTCGTCGGTATGGCAGATGCCGGTCGCCTTGATCTCGACCAGCACTTCGCCAGCCTTCGGGCCCTCGAGATCGACCTCCTCGATGACCAGCGGCGCGCCTGCCTTGTGCGCGACGGCAGCACGAACCTTCATCGTCTTCCTCCCTTAGTCAAAAAATCACCGACAGAAAGCGGCCTGCCGAAGGTTACCGGATGTGGCCCGCAGGAATGCACGCCCGACAAGTCCGGCGCAAGATTTCCGTAACGCCCGGAACGAAGCGGGGCCCCCCCGGG
>JBBDWW010000380.1:1081-14621 GCA_040902645.1 Dongiaceae bacterium
AACGCCGGTAACTACGGGGGCCGCCAGTGGGGGCCCGGCAACGTCGGTTCCGATTGCACTACGCCTTGTATGTGCCCTTCGCCTTCGCGACATGCGACGCGATCAGGTCCATGATCGGCGGCGACAGCGCGTCATAGGGCTCAAGCTTTAGATCGCGCAAACGTTGACGGACGGCACCCATCTGGCCGGCGCTGGCACCCGATTCGATGATCGAGGATACGAAGGCCGCGAACTCCGGTGGCGACCAGCCTTGTTCCTTCGAGAGCTCCGTGTGGATGAAGTCCAGGCCGTGGAGTGGGTGGCCCTTGTTCTCGATGCGGCCGTACATATGCGTGCCGCAGCCGGAGCAGGCGTAACGCTGGATCGCGGCACTCTCGTCCACGATCTTGAGTTTGTTCGCGTTCGCGCCGACCTTGAGATTGTCGCGCGGAACGACGGCGACCATCGAGAATTGCGCGCCGGCCGGCTTCCAGCATTTGGTGCAGCCGCAGACATGGTTGTGCGCGCTCTGGCCCTTGATCGAGACCGTGACGGGATCCTTCGCGCATTTGCAGGTCAGCGTACCGCCGGCGAAGTTCGCCGCGGCCGGTTTGAAACCATTATCGACGGACGGGTGGATTGAGACTGCCATTCGGCCCTCCCTGGCTCTGATATCGCGTCGTCGGTCAGCGATTTCGGTCGGCGAATTCGGTCGAGCGATTTCGGGCGGCCCGGCGGCGTCGTTCGGGTGCGGTCATCCGCACCGTACCGGCCAAGTCTAGCCCCGGCCCGGGGGGCGGTCGACCGCGTCGTTGGGCCGCTTGCCATCGCCGGTACGGCCGCGACATGATGCCGCCACGCCAGGATCCGAAGGATTTGCCGGGGAACAGGAATGACGATCAGCAACTCGGAACGCGAAGCCCGTATCGAACTCGCCGCGGCCTTCCGGCTGGCCGTGCGGTACGAGCTGCACGAGGGCGTATGCAACCATTTCAGCCTGGCGGTGCCGGACGCCGAAGGGCGGTTCCTGCTCAATCCCTACGGGCTGCACTGGTCGGAACTGACCGCGAGCAACCTCCTCACGCTGGATACCGACGGCAACATCCTCGAAGGCGAGGGCCAGGCAGAAGCCAGTGCCTTCCATATCCATTCGCGCATCCATGCAGCGCATCCCAATGCGGCCTGCGTGCTGCATTCGCACATGCCCTATTCGACGGCGCTCACCTGTCTGCATCGCGGCCGCCTCGAGCCGGTCGAGCAGAACGCGCTGCGTTTCCATGACGCCATCGCCTATGACGACAATTACGGCGGCGTGGTACTCGAGGGCGGCGAGGGCGATCGGCTCGCGGGCTGCATCGGCAGCAAGCGCGTGCTGTTTCTGGCGAGCCACGGCGTCATCGTTGTCGGCCGCAATGTCGCCGAAGCGTTCGACGATCTCTATTATCTCGAACGTGCGGCCCGCGTTCAGGTGCTCGCGCTCTCGACGGGCCGCCCGTTGAATTGCCTGCCCGAGGACGTCCAAAGGCTCACTGGCGAACAGCTCCGCCAGGAGCAGCCCGAGCTGGCGCGCGCCCATTTCTCGGCGATGAAGCGGCTGCTGGATCGCGACGAACCCGAATACGCGCGCTGATCGCCGGCACGCATCGTTCGCGCGTATCGTCTGCACACCGGGCGTTCAGTTTTCGGTATCGTCCGGTTCAGCGGTTTCCGCCGGCGCTGTACTGACCGCCACCGCGCCGTCGCCCGGCCGCCATCCTGCATACCAGGCGGTCAGGGGCACGATGTAGGGATCGTGCGCGTTGGGCCGGAACCATGAATCGACCGCCCAGTGCATCCGGTTTTCCCGCTCAATGATGACGGCCGTGTTGTGAAAGTCGATCAGGTTCGGATTGCGATGGGCCGGGAATGCGACGTCGTGCCATTGCAGCAGATCCGCATCCCTCATGAGACGCAGATAGGTCGTCGTATTGACCGATTCATCGATGCAGTCGAGCTGCCCGGCCTGGTCCGCCACGGCGAGATTGCCGCCGACATCGTGCATGGTGCCGGTCTGCTCGCCGACAAAGCGCTCGAACAAGGCGATCGCGTGCGCGATGTCCTGGCGCTCGACGGCGGCCGATTTCGCACTGCGGGCGAAAATTTCGGTAATCCGTTCCCACTGATCGTCGCTCAAACTGACCGGCGTCCGGACGGTGCAGCTCGTGCCATGGCAGGCATCGAAGGATGCAACCGTGGCATCGAGCGGAACCATGGCAGCAATGCGGGATTCCTCCCGCGCGGCTGAGCAGCCGGCGAACAGAAGGATCATCGCAAACGCAGCGAGGCGGCAGGGCAGCATGACGGCCTATGCAATCGACCAGCACGGGTTTTGGCAAGCCGGATTGCGGTGGATCGCTGACGCGCGTGCCTGACTGCGGCCCTGCCGACACAGGTTTGACGGGTCCAAGGCGGCGGCGTCCAATCCCGCGATGGCAGGTTTCTCCCATGGCAGCCGGTTGACCGTTGCCGCATTCGCAATGGCGATGGCCGTTGCTGCGCTGCTGTCCGGCAGGCCGGCGCTCGCGAGCGAGCCGGCATCGGCCGAGCCGGCCGATCCGCTGACCGCGGTCTATTACCGGTTCTCGGTAGTCGAATATTGCAGCCTCGCGGATCCGCAAGTCGCTACCGGGTTCGTGCTCGCTCGCGATCGCATCCTTGCGGAAACGGGTGCGGCCGACGACGCGCATCGCCGCGCGCGGATCGCGGGCTGGACCGCAGCCGATCTCGAATGGTCAAATCGCGGGCTCGGCGGGTTTCGCCGCTGGTGCGAGACCGAAGGGTCGGAGGCTGCGGCCGGGTTCCTCGCCGAAGGCGCGGCGACCACACCCTGATCTAAGGTTCGGCTCAGAGCGGCTCTTTTTCGGCCAGTGTATCAAGTAGCGCCTTGAATGGCAGCAGCACGCAGTCATGGCGCGATTTCACGGGGTGCACCGGCGCGAAATCGGCGAGCTCCGGCCACATGCCGGCTGGAAGATCGGTGCCGTTCTTCAGCCAGGCGCGCAGGTGCGCGGCGATCGAACGGACATCGTCGGCGCTGCTGCCCGGTGCGCGCCGGCCAATTGTGGCGGCCGCCGCCTCGCAGAGCAGACAGCCGCGCGTCTTGTGGGCGAGGGCCGCGATCCGCCCGCCCTCGAGCCGCAATGTCATCCGCACGCGATCGCCGCAGAGCGGATTGTCGGCTTCGCCCGCAAGCGCCGGCGGCGGAACAACGCCCGCGCCATCGGCCGCACGCGCAAGGGCGACAAGCCGTTCGTGATAGAGATCGCTGTTCACTTTAGCCGCCGGACCGCGTCTTTGAGTCCGTCGAGGCAGGCATCGATGTCGGCATCGTCGTTATAGGGTGCGATGCTGGCGCGGGTCGTGCCGGAGAGATCGAAACGATCCATCAAGATCTGGCAGCAATGATGGCCGCCGCGCAGCGCGACGCCGTGTCCGTCGAGTATCTGGCAGATGTCGTGCGGATGCAGCCCCGGCAGATCGAACGAGACGACACCGATGCGCCCCTGAAGCCCGGCCGGTCCGATAATCCGCGCGCCGTCGATGTTACCGATTCCGTGCAGCAGCCGCTCGGTCAGTCGCTGCGTGTGCGCGGTCGCGGCCTTCCAGTCGAGCACCATCGACCAGCGCAAGGCAGCGGCCATGCCGACCGCCTGTGCGATCGGCATGGTGCCTGCTTCGAAGCGATGGGGAATGTCTGCGTAACTGCTGCGCTCGCGGGCCACGCGATGGATCATATGGCCGCCGCCGAGAAAGGGCGGCAGTGCCTCGAGCCATTCGCGGCGGCCCCAGAGCGCACCGATGCCGTTCGGTCCATAGGCCTTGTGAGCGGAGAACACATAGAAATCGACGCCGAGCGCCGGCAGATCGAGCGGGCCATGCGGGACGCGCTGCGCGCCATCCAGCATGACCCGGGCGCCGACACGCCGCGCGCCTTCGACCACGCGACCGACATCGGTTTCGGCACCGGTCACGTTGGATACATGGGTGAGTGCGATCAACCTTGTGCGCGGGCCGATATGGTCCGCCAGTGCCTCGAGATCGAGCCGTCCCTCGTCGGTGACCGGCAGCCAACGCAGGACGATGTCGCGCCGCTCGCGCAGCATCTGCCAGGGCACGATGTTGGAATGATGCTCGAGATCGCTGATCAGGATCTCGTCGCCGGCCTGCAGCGTTTCGCCGAAACTATGCGCCAGGAGATTGATGCCGGACGTCGTGCCGCCGGTGAACACGATTTCATCGGGATCGGCGACGCCGAGATATCGGGCCACGTCGCTGCGCGCATTCTGGTAGGCCTCGGTCGCCATTTCAGCGAGGCGGTGAATGCCGCGAAAGATATTGCCGCGGCTGGTCGCCTCGTGACGGGACACCGCATCGATGACGCTCTGCGGCGTCTGCGCGGTCGCGGCATTGTCGAGATAGTGGATCGGCCGCCCAGCGGGACGCTCCGACAGGATCGGAAATTGCGCGCGCAATGACGCGAGATCGAAACTCATGCGGGCGAACTCATGTGGACCCATTCATGCCGGGCGACGCCCGGGTTCGCGCGCGATCGCCAGCGCTTCGGGTGTATCGATATCGACCAGCACGGCATCGTCGGGCATCGCGACCTCGGCGACGAGGTCGGCATAGTCTCCGATCAGATGCTTGGCGCCCACGTCGCCGGCGAGCGCCTCGATCTCGGCGAAGAAGCGGCGTGCCCACAGAACCGGGTTGCCGCGCTTGCCGCCGAAGGTCGGCACGCAGATCGCGCGGCCTTCGGTCGGGTTGAACGCAGCGATCAGCCGGTCGATCGTCGCGGGCCCGATCCGCGGCATGTCGCCGAGCAGGACCGCGGCACCGTCGACGTCCTCGGGCAACGCCCGCAGGCCGCAGGCGAGCGACGCGCTCAGGCCGGCAGCGAAATCCGGATTGTCGACCAGTTTGACCGCGCGGCCAGCCAGTATCGCGCGCACCCGATCGGCCTCGTTGCCCGCGACCACGACGACCGGTCGGACGCGCGAAGTCAAGGCAGCATCGACCGCGTGCAGCAGCAACGGCTTGCCGTCGAGTTCGGCCAGAAGCTTGTTGGCGCCGCCCATGCGCGTCGAGCGGCCCGCGGCGAGAACGATGGCGGCGACCCGGGGCGCCCGCGGCGCAATCGCCGGCCGTTCAGCGCGCGGCTGCGGCCGGCTTGGAATTTCTTTCAGCAATCCGCCGACGCCCATCTGCATGATATCCCGCGGTGTGACCGGCAGATCGGCCATCAGCCGCTGCAGCACCCAGTCGAATCCGTTGAGCTTGGGCGAGCGCACACAGCCCGGGAGGCCCAGCACCGGTACTGCACCGTGCCGTGCCAGCAACAGCAGGTTACCCGGATCGACCGGCATGCCGAAATGTTCGACCGTCCCGCCGGCGGCTTCGATGCCGGCCGGCAGCACGTCGCGCCGGTCGGTGATGGCGGATGCCCCGGCAATGAGCACGAGTTCGGCACCGCTTTGAAGCGCCGCGCGAATCGCATCGGTAACCGTTGCGGCCTCGTGCGCACAGCGGCGCTCGACCAGCGGTGGCACACTCATCGCGGCCAGCCGGCCGTTGATGATGTCGACCGTCTTATCGAGCACGCTCTCTTTGATACCCGGCAGCCGCGTCTGGATCAGCGCGACCAGGCGGGCGCGAAACGGCGCGATGCGCAAGGGCGGGGTCTTCGGGAGCGCCGCCAGCGCGCGCTCGAGCAGCGCACCGCTGATCGCAAACGGCATGATCTTGACGGTCGCCACCATATCGCCCGGTTGCACCGCCTCGAAGGGGGGCAGGGTCGCGATCGTGACCGACTCATCGACCAGGTTGAGCGTATCGATGCAAACGCGGTCGATGACCGCGAGCCCGTGCGTGGCGGCGATCAGATTGCAGCGGCCGGTAAAAGGTTGCGCAACGTCGAGATGGGAACCGGCTGTCGCGCGGGCGATCCGCTCCGCCGCTTCGTCCTCGCCGACATCGCCCGATTCGAACCGGACGACGGTGACACGCTCGATGCCGGCCTGCTGCAGCGACTCGACGTCCGCCGCGGTCAGCAGGCGACCTTTTCGGAAGCTGATGCCCTTGCTGCGGATACTGTGCACCAGCCGCGCGCCTTCGCAATCCGTCACCAGCCATTCACCGAAGATCATGCCGCGGCCTCGCGCGTCGCCTTGGCCGGTGTTGCCTTGCCGCGGCGAATGGCGGTCAGCTCGGCCATGATCGAGATCGCGATTTCGGCGGGCGTCTTCGCACCGATCGCAAGCCCGATGGGACCGTGGATGCGCGCGAGATCGGCGGGTGCAAAGCCGCGCGCCGCGAGCCGTTCGAGCCGGCCCGCATGAGTACGCGTGCTGCCGAGCGCGCCGATATAGAAAGCGGGCGAGGCGAGTGCCGCCGCCAGCGCCGGATCGTCGATCTTGGGATCGTGCGTCAATGTGATGATGGCAGTGCGGGCATCGGGTGCGAGGCGCTCGAATGCCTCGTCGGGCCACTCATCGATCAGTGTCACGCCGGGAAAGCGTACATCCGTCGCGAAGGCGCGGCGCGGATCGACGATGGTGACGGCGTAGCCGGCCAGCGCCGCCATGGGTGCAAGAACCTGCGCGACATGAACCGCGCCGACGATGATCGCCCGTTCGGGCGGATTGAACGCATGAACGAAGAGTTGGCGATCAGGTCGGTCGAGCAGACCGCTGCGGTCCTGTGCGAGCGCCTCGCGAACGGCGGGCAATTCGTCCTTGTCGAGCATGGCCCGGCCGGTGGCGCCGTCGTCGAAGACAAGGCATTGCCGATGATCGCCGAGATCGGTGACCAGCGCCACGGACCGGCCGGCCGCGCGCGCCTCGAGCAAGCGGTCGAGCAGGTGGGTCTTCACGCGAGGGCCTCGAGATAGACCTGCAGCTTGCCGCCGCAGGCGAGCCCGACCTCCCAAGCCTGTTCGTTGCTGATACCGAAATCGAGCAGACGCGGCGTGCCGCCGCGGATGATTTCCAAGGCCTCGCGCACGACGGCGCCCTCGATGCAGCCGCCCGAGACCGAGCCGAACATGGTGCCCTGATCGTCGACGATCATCTGGCTGCCGACCGGGCGGGGCGAAGAGCCCCAGGTCGCGACCACGGTGGCGATCGCGACGCCCTTGCCGGCACGGCGCCAGTCGGCCGCCTGCTGCAGCATGTCGGGTTCGGTTCCGGCCATGATTTCTGTTCCGATGATGATGCGTGCCGCCTTGAATCTGGCGCCTGCGGCGGCGCGACGCAATGCGCCTCTTTGGTCGGGAAGGGCCGCCGTTCGCCTCAGGCGGCTGCGGTCGCCCAGGCGCCCGCTGCGTCGAGCCGGCGCGGTCCCGGCCGGCCGAGCACGCCGGCGAGCTCCTGCATGCTCTCCAGATTGTGGATCGGCCGGAACTCGTCGACATACGGCAGAATGGCGCGCGCACCCATCGCCTTGGGTGCGTAGCCGTCATAGCGCAGCAGCGGATTGAGCCAGATCAGGCGTCGGCAGGATTTGTGCAGCCGCTCCATCTGCCGCGCGAGATCGGTATCGGAATCGCGATCGAGCCCATCGGTGATCAACAGGACAACCGCACCCTGGCCGAGCACGCGCCGCGACCAGCTATTGTTGAAGGCGGCGATGCAATGGCCGATCCGGGTGCCGCCGGACCAGTCTTCGACCCGCCCGGCAACGCGATCGAGCGCCACGTCGATGTCGCGATAGCGCAGGTCGCGCGTGACATTCGTGAGGCGCGTGCCGAACACGAAGGTATGAACACGATCGCGGTCGTTGGTGATCGCATGCATGAAATGAAGAAAGAGGCGGGCGTAGCGCGACATCGACCCCGAGACGTCGCAGAGAATCACCAGAGGCGGATGCCGTCGCCGGCGGCGGCGGAAGCGCAGCGGAATGTCGCGGCCCGATCGTAGCGCCGCGCGCAACGTCGCGCGCATGTCGACGCGGCGGCCGGCCGCATCGGTGCGAAAGCGGCGCGTCGGAACCGCCATGATCGGCAAACGCATGATTGCGATCAGGCGCCGAGCCGCATCGACTTCCTCGTTGGACATTTTCTCGAAATCCATCGTCTGCAGGATCTCGCGGTCGGAGAATGTCATCACCGCATCGAACTCGACCTCATCTTCCTGCTGCTCTCTGTCCTTGTTGCCGCGCTGGTTCTGCAGCGCCTCGGCGAGACGGCGGGCGATTTCCTGTTCGGTCGCATCTTCCTCGCCGGGCACGGCGATCTGCGGCAGCATCGCGGCCATCATGCGGTCGAGCAGATGGGGGTTGCGCCAGAAGATATGGAAAGCCTGGTCGAACAGCTCGCGCTGGTCGCGCCGGTTCACGAACACCGCATGCAGGGTCCAGTAGAAATCGTCGCGCGATCCGAGACCGATCGCCTCGACGGCGCGGATCGCATCGATCACCTTGCCGGGTCCGATCGGCAGGCCGGCCGCGCGCAGCGTCCGCCCGAAGAGCATGATATTGTCGACGATGCGGCTGTCGGTCATGTCGTTTCTGGTGGTGGGCAGCGCTCTAGCGCGCCGTCATCTCCGCCTTGACCCGCTCGAGCAGCAGGGCCGCCTCGGAGCCGCGGATCTTCGCGATGTCGTCCTGATACTTGAGCAGCACACCGAGCGTATCGTCGATTGCTGCAGGATCGAGCGCGACCTTGTCGAGCTCGATCAGCGCTTCGGTCCAGTCGATCGTTTCAGCGACGCCGGGCTGCTTGAAAAGATCTCTGCGCCGCAGTTCCTGGACGAACTCGACGACCTGGCGGGCAAGCGACTCCGGGGCCGTCGGCACCTTGGTGCGAATGATTTCCAGCTCGCGCTTCGCATCCGGATAATCGACCCAGTAATAGAAACAGCGGCGCTTCAGCGCGTCGTGAATTTCGCGCGTGCGGTTCGAGGTGATGATGACGATCGGCGGCTCGGCAGCTTTGACCGTGCCGAGTTCGGGAATCGTGATCTGCCAGTCCGAGAGAATTTCCAGGAGATAGGCTTCGAACGGCTCGTCGGTGCGATCGAGCTCGTCGATCAGCAGTACCGGCGGGCCGCCCGGTTGGGGCTGCAGCGCCTGCAGCAAGGGCCGTTCGATCAGAAACTCGCGGGTGTAGATGTCGGCAGCCAGCGCGTCGCGACCGCGGTCGCCGGTCGCCTCGGCGAGCCGGATCTCGATCATCTGCCGCGAATAGTTCCACTCATAGGCAGCCGAGGCGATATCCAGCCCTTCATAGCATTGCAGACGCAACAGCCGCCGGCCGAGGGTCGCCGCCAGCACCTTGGCGATTTCCGTCTTGCCGACGCCGGCTTCGCCTTCGAGAAACAACGGCCGGTGCAGACGCAGCGAGAGGTGAATGGCGGTCGCGAGGCTGCGGTCGGCGATGTAATGGCCGGCGCGCAGCAGCGCTTCGACTTCGTCGACCGAACGCGGTGACGGCAGCGACAAATTTGCCGCGTTCGCCTCGACGGCGGCCGTCATCAGCGCTGGACCCAGCTTCCGTCGGCATTGAGGAAGTAGGTACCTGCGGGCGCCTTCTTGAAGATCTGCGCGGCATAGACCTGGCCGACTTCGTTGGCGCTCACGCCCTGCTCGGCGGCGCGCTGTTCGTAGATGCTCCGGCGCTCGCCGTTCACCCGATCGACAGTCGCGCGCGTCGCGCCGTCGCCACCCTGGCGCACCATCACATAACCGTCGAACCGCTCGGCAAGGATGCCTTCCGCCCGCAGCCGGTCGAGATCGGCGTCCTGCGCGAAGGCGGCAAAGGGCAGTAGCAGCCCCACCAGCGCCATGCCGACGATACTGCGCCGGCTCATGACGAAGAGCCGGGAGGCCAGCTTGGTCATTTCGGTCGCTCCTGTATTCCTGTCCATCAGAAGATATCCGGATTGGTCTCGATATCGCGCTGGGCGTCCTCTTCGATCCGGACGCGGACCTCCTGCTCGATCTTGACGTTGAGGTTGATGACGATCGGATCCTCCGGCGCCCGCAACTGCACGGTCGGCTGGCAGGCAGCGAGCGGGAGCGCAACCAACACCCAGATCGTGGCACAAATGCGTCTGCGCCGGACGGGCGGCGAGGGTGCCCGCTCCCGATCCATCTCAGCGTCGGTCATTGGCTGTCTCCTGCATTGATGTCGGGTTCGGTTTCGGCCGTCTCGCCATCCTCGAGCTGGTCCTTCACGTAGTCCGGAATGCGGTAACCCACAAGACTGTCGCGCAATATGCGGTCGAGCTCGCCGGTAAGGGTGAGATTGAGCTCGATCGGATAGCCATCGTAGAAGTCCGGATTGCTGCCGCGTACATGGAGTCCGAGGCCGGTTTCGCCACCCGCTGCGCGGTCGAGCGTAAGCCAAAGCTGGTCGTACTGGAAATTCGCAAGCGCACCGAGAACGAGGCTAGCGGTTTCGCCGGCACCCTGCAACGCGGCCGGGGGTTCGGCGGGCGCGTATTGCAGGGCGCCCGGCTCTTCGGCATCGAGCCGTCCGGCGGATATGACGATATCGTCGTCACGGATCTCGACCGGAATGGTGCCGTTGAGCTGCCCGGTGGCCACGAGCCCGTCGACCTCGGCCATCGCGAGGAAGGCGGCGAGGTTCATGTTGGCGACCTGGAGCTCGATTGTGGTGTCGGGGTTCATCGGATCGATCACGACCGGCGCGGTTTCGACCGTGCCGCCGGCCAGGTTGAACCGAGCATTCTCGATCGCAAAGAGCGGTCCTTCTTCGATCGAGAAGGTCACTACGGCATCCGTCAAAGGTACGCCGATGTCGATCAGCGCGATCGAAACCTCCTGGTCCGGTTGCGAAACCAGCGGCACCAGACTCGCCAGGGCGATCACGCCATTGATGCGGGCGAGTTCGGCTTCCGGCGCGATGATCGAAAGCTCTTCGAGCCGCAAGGCCAGATCGCTGCTGACATGACCGTCATTCCATGCAACGCCGCCGCCGATCGATACTTGTCCGGTGGCCTCGTCGAGTTCTGCCGCGAGCGCCGGCGCGATATCCCAGGGCTGCAATCCGCCGGGCCGGAACTGGATCGGCTGCATCGTGAGCGACGCGGCACCGCTATTGTCGTCGAGTCGATGCGTGCCCGAGACATTGCCGACGACCCATTCGTTCTTGTCCGCAAGATGCGCATCGAAATTGATTGTCGATCCGGCGACCGACCCGGTGAAGCGGGCGGCGAGGGGCGGCAGCCACGGTGCGAGATCCGCACCGCTCAGATTCGCGGCGCCGCCTTCGAACACAATGCCTCCGCGTGAGAGCGTGGCATAAAGGCGAAGATCGTCGGCATTGGCCGACCATTCCGACATTGAAAGGGTGGCGGCGTCGAGAGCGATCGTACCGGTGGTCGCTCCGTCCGGCGCCACGCTGCCCTGAAGCTGGATCGTCGTCGGCCCGAGCGCGATGGCATCGGCGACGGCTTCTGTATGCGCGGCGATCGCATCGGTCGTCAGGCGCAACTGATAGGTCAGCGTGCAGGTCTCCGGCGTCGGGCAATCCCGCATTAGCAGCGGTTCCTCTATCTGTGCCAGTCGGGCACGGACTCGGTCGATGCGATAGGGCATGTCGCCCACGCTCGGGCGGGAGAGTGTCATGGTGCCGCGATCGGTTCCATGCACGGTGAGCGCGCTGCCGGCCTGCCGAACGAGTGTCGGCAATTCGAAATCGAATCCATCGATGCGGAAGCCATTGCCCGTAATCGCGATCTCGCCGGCGAGCAGCAATTCGGCCGCCCAATCTTCAGGCCTGCCACTGGCCGTGCCCGCGGCCGAGAGCGCGGCGATCGAGGCGCGCAATCCGTCTTGTTCGGCAGTCAGGCCACCGACGCGAATGTCGAGGGCCGTTGCCTCGAAGGATTCGATCTGGTTGATCGGCGCGAAGTGCAATGCGCCCGCAATGTTCGCATCGAGTGGGTGGGCGCCGGTGGCCGTCAGGTTGACGGCGCCCCCGATGTCGAGCGTGCCGCCATCGGTCGGTAGCCAGGATGCGTTGGCGCCGGATTGAATTTCGATCGAGAGCGGTCCGGGATCGGTAATACCGATATTGCCGGCACCGAGCGCAGCCAGCCAGTCCGGATCCGGCGTCGCGTCGATCAGAATCGGCGACGATGCGGTGAGTATCACCAAATCGTCGTGGATGGTCGCATCGACGGCACCGAGCGCATCGAGCGCGGTCAACCGCCCGGGCCAGTTCATGCCGTCCATCGAAACAGTGACGGTAAGCGTCCCGGGGGGTAGCGTCGTCGCCGACAGCGCGGACGCCTCGCCGGTCGCAACGTCGCCATCCGCATCGATCGTGACTACGCCCGCGGTCGGGGTCGGCAATCCGAGCAGCGTCCACCAGGGGGCGCCCGCCTCGAGCGACAGGTTTGCCGCGACCTTGATGTTGTCGGGAGCAAGCTGGGACGCTTCGATATCGATCCAGCCGTCGAGGCCGGCAGCCGGACCGTCGGTGGCGATGTGTGCGGTCCAGTGTTTGCCGTCGAGCTCGCCCGTTACGCGAAGCGCGGCACTCGGCCAGTCCGCCGATCGTAGCTCTGCGATTGCCAGATCGATCGTGCCGGTGAGGTCGGTCATGTTCGTGAACGCGAGGTCGACCGTGCCGGACGCGGCCGCGATCTCCATTCTGGGTTCGCCACCCAACCGGCCGGTGCCATCGTCGACAATGAGTTGCATCGCACCGGTGCCTTCGAGATCACTTTCGACCCGAAGCGTGCCGGAGAGGGCGGCATCGTTTGCCGTAAGCGCGACCGCCAGATCGGCGACGATCCGATCCGGCCCGGACGATGCGACCTGACCGGAGAGATGAACTTCCGCGCCGGCGAGAATCGTCGGTAACGCGATTGTCGCGGACTCGATGGTGATCGGCGGGATGTCGGCGTCGCTACCCCCTTCGTCGTCGCCATCGCCGGTTCCAGTATCGGCAAGGCTCGTGATCAGATCGGAGAGAAGGCCGAGCGGTCGCGTGTCGTTGGTGGGGTCGACAGCGAGATGCAGCTCGGCGATCGTGACCTGCGCGATGGTCGGCACGGCAAGACCGTCGAAACGGTAGTCGATCGTGACCTGCCGCGCGGTTGCGTCGCCCGGCTCGTCGCCGAGGGTTACCGTGTCGATGACGGCGCGATCGCGGCCCAACGCTCCGATTTCGACATCGGCCTCCGGCGCCCCGTGATCGACGAGCCAGCCTTCGGCCCAGCGCTCCGCGATGGTGGGAAGGGCTGCATAGCCGGCGATTAGCGTCAGGATCAGCAGGCAAAGCGCGCCGACCGGCCAATACCACCAGCGGCGGCGGGCGCGCCGCGGCGGGGCCAAATTCAGCGGCCGGTCTGTCATAAAACCGAACCTAAGCTCGACTCACGGCATAAAAAAGGCGGGATGTCGGCAACATCCCGCCTTTAAACCGCACCGGTCAGGGGTCAGCGGCAGGCCGCGACCGCCCGCTTCGCCATCACGGTGACGAGATGAGCGCGATATTCGGCGCTGCCGTGGATATCGCTGTTGAGGCCGGTCGCCGGCACCTTGATGTTGG
>JBBDWW010000381.1:0-2101 GCA_040902645.1 Dongiaceae bacterium
CGAACATGATGCCCTGGTCGCCGGCGCCCTCGTCCTTGTTGCCGGCGGCGTCGACGCCCTGCGCGATGTCGACGGATTGCTCGTGAAGGAGAATCTCGACGCGGGCGTTCTGCCAGTGGAAGCCCTTCTGTTCATAACCGATGTCGCGGATGGCGCCGCGCACCAGGCCCTCGATCAACTCATGCGTGATCGAGTCCGGCCCGCGCACTTCGCCGGCGATGACCACGCGATCGGTGGTGGCAAGCGTCTCGCAAGCCACGCGGGCCTCCGGCAGGGCGGCGATGTAGGCGTCGACGATGGTGTCCGATATCCGGTCACAGACCTTGTCCGGATGACCTTCGGAAACGGATTCACTGGTGAAATGATAGGCGGAACGAGACACGGACACGGTTCTCCCGTAGCGATTGATCGCGCCCGGGAAATCGAATGGCCCCGGACATCCAGCGCGGGTTCTGGCAGCGAATCCGGGCAGGGTCAACCGCGCGGCCTGCGCAAGAGCCGGTGGATGTTCGGCCGCGCCGCCGGACTCGGCGCCGAGGCGCCTCGTCAGGTTTCGTTATCGTCGCCCGCCATGCCCCGGACCAGATCGATGACACGGCGGCGGAGCTTCGGGTTCTTGATGCGAATGAACGCCTTGTTGAGCTGAATGCCTTCGGCGCTCGACAGGAACTCAACGATGTGCTGCGTCTGCGGAGCGTCCGACATGCCGGATACTTCGCCGGGTGTGCCCGGCGCATCCTCGAAGAAGAAAGACACCGGCACCGACAGAACGCGGGCGATATGCTGCAGGCGCGAGGCGCCGATCCGGTTGGTGCCCTTCTCGTATTTCTGAATCTGCTGAAATGTTATGCCGAGTTGGTCGCCGAGCTTCTCCTGCGACATCGACAGCATCATGCGACGGAGACGGACCCGGCTTCCGACATGGATGTCGATCGGGTTCGGTTGTTTCTTGTTTGCCATCTTCTGAATTTGCTTCCTCGTCCTCATTCCCGGCGAAAACGTCGCTCGCCACCGACGTGGCGATGTCAGAACGCGTCAGCCTCGACGGGTATACCGTTTGTCGACCCCGCGCGACAATGGCCCACAGGAGTCGCGTCCGCCTGACCCCAGGTCGCGTCCTCACGCATTGCAGTCTGTGCAATTTGTGTCAATTGTCCGTCATATGTCTAGGTAAATTTTACCCCCCACCGCAACACCACACGCGGCCACAACCAGCCCCAGGAATACGAGGTCGCCCAGCATTCCGTAAGGGGTTGGCGGGAGGGGCTGTGGCAGATTGCCGTCGACGGCGCCAACCCGGTTCAGCCCGAGGCTTTCGACAATTCGCCCGTTTGCATCGACGATGGCCGAGATGCCGGTGTTGGCGGCGCGCACCAGCGGCAACCCCTCCTCGACGGCACGCACGCGCGCCTGAAGAAGGTGCTGGTAAGGGCCCGGCGTATTGCCGTACCAGCCGTCGTTGGTGAGATTGAGAAGCCATCCGGGACGGTTTCCGGGTTCGACGACGGCGCCCGGAAAAACGATCTCATAGCAGATCAGCGGACCGGTTGGAGGCGCCCCGGGCACCGCCAGCGTGCGCAGCCGCTGCCCCGGGGCAAACCCGCCCGGGATCGCAATCAGTTGCCGCAATCCGAGCGCGTCGAAGACCCGGCGGAACGGGAGATACTCCCCGAACGGGACCAGGTGGACCTTGTCGTAGGCTGCGCGAATCTCGCCAGCATCGTCGATGACGTAGACGCTGTTGAAGACCGGCGGCGGTGTGTCGTCGCCGGGGAGGCGCTCGGCGCGGGCGGCGCCGGTTATTAGCGTCGTCCCCTCGGGCACAAGGTCGGCGATGGCGGCAAGAGCCGACGGTCGCTCGGTCAACAGAAACGGGAATGCAGACTCGGGCCAAATCAGTAGCGTGGTTGCGTCCAGAGAGCCGCCGTCGATGCTGAGGTCGAGGTAGCGGGCCATCACCTCATCGGCGACCGAGATGTCCCAGCGGGCATCCTGCGCGATCCCGGGCTGAACGATGCGGATGGTCACGCCGGCCACCGGTGCATCCGGATTGCCGACCAGCCTGAGCGCGCCGTAGCCAAGATGGGCGGCAAACAACGTC
>JBBDWW010000382.1:0-424 GCA_040902645.1 Dongiaceae bacterium
GCGGCGCCGGCGCACGCTCGCGCGCCACCGCATCGACGAGGCGCTGTGGCGGGCAGTGCTCGCGCAGCTGCCGTTCCTGCGCGGGTTGTCGAGCGACGAGGCGCGGCGCGTGCGCGAGCTGGCGGTCCTGTTCCTCGCCGAGAAGCAATTCTCCGGGGCGCGCGGCTTCCAGGTCACCGACGCGATGCGCGTATCGATCGCGGTGCAGGCCTGCCTGCCGATCCTCGAGCTCGGCATCGGGCGCTACGACGGCTGGAGCGAGGTCATCGTCTATCCGGGGGACTTTCGCGTGCCGGTCGCGGAGACCGACGATCAGGGCGTGGTGCACGAATTCCACGACGAGCGCGCGGGCGAATCCTGGCCCGGCGGGCCGGTGGTGCTGTCCTGGGACGCCGCCGCCCACGCCACGGACATGAGCGTCGTG
>JBBDWW010000382.1:434-2088 GCA_040902645.1 Dongiaceae bacterium
CTGCGACGCCGTGGACCGAGACCGCGAGACCTGGCTCGACCCTTACGCCGCGGAGGCGCCGGCGGAGTTCTTCGCCGTCATCAGCGAGGCCTTCTTCGAGGTGCCGAACGAGACGCGCCGGCGCTATCCGGAGGTCTACGAGCAGCTGCGGCGCTTTTACCGGCAGGATCCGGCGGCGCGGCTGGCGACATGAAAACGCTCCTCATCGTCTACCACACCGGCGGCGTGAAGACCGCGCAGATGGCCGAGGCGGTCGAGCGCGGCGCGCGCTCGGAGGAAGGCGTGCGCGTGGTGGTGAAGCGCTGCGCCGAAGCCGGACCCGACGACGTGCTCGGCGCCGACGGACTGATACTGGGAACGCCCGAGAACTTCGGCTACATGTCGGGGATGATGAAGGATTTCCTCGAGCGCATCTTCTACGCCTGTGAAGGCAAGGTCGAAGGCCGGCCCTGGGCGCTGTTCGTCGGCGCGGGCCAGGACGGCAGCGGCGCGGTAACTTCCGTGGAGCGCATCGTCACCGGGCTGCGGCTGAAGCGAATCAGCGAGCCGGTCGTGGTGCTTAAGGAGCTCAAGCCCGGGCAGATCGCGGCGCTGGAGGAGCTCGGTGCGGCGATGGCGGCGGGGCTGGCGGCAGGAATTCTGTAGTAGCATGAATGAGCGTAAAGTGCACGAGGCTCGGGAGTCGACGATGGACGCACGAGAGATAGCTGAATTTGCCGAAGCGATCGCCGAAGCAGAGATGCTGATAGCGCGCACCGCTGCCGTCATCCAGCGCGCCAAATCCATAAGCCACGGCGAGATCTACGAGCATGTGGACGTGACCTCCAAACGCATCAGCGAGTTGAGGGTGCGCTGCGAATGGCTGCGGCTTGTCGTAATCGGCGTCATCGAGCCTTCGACGCCCCCGGACCCGAAAATGCGGCAAGGTGTGGATCGCAGGCTTGCCATCGACCGCCGGGTCGAAGGGATGCGCAAACAGCTGCATTCCCTCGCCGGGAAGCTGCGCAAGGCCGGCTGATACCCGGCCCGGCCTACAGCCGAACGCGCGGCGCGCCGGGCGCTCCCGCCGCCACCCGAGCGTCCGCGGCCGGCGCGCCCAGCACCTGCTTCACCGGCACCACTCCGGCCCAGATCGGAAGCTGATAGTCCTCCGGCTCGTCGATCGGCGGGCCGTCGCGCACCTTGGCGACCGCCTCGTCGATGTGCAGGCCGAAGACGCTCATCGCCTTCAGCTCCTGCTTGCTGACCGGGCGCAGGTTCTGCCAGTGCCCGGGATAGACGCGCTCGACGAATTTCTCCATTTTCGCCAGCTTCTCCTCCGGGTCGGCGATCTTGTACGGCTTGCCGAACAGCATCGCCGAGCGGTAGTTCACCGACATGTGGAAGCCCGAGCGCGCGACGACCAGAGCGTCGAAGTGCATCACCGTGAGGCAGACGTCGGGCGAGCTTTCCAGCGCGAGCAGCATCCTGCTTTTCGACGAGCCGTGCCAGTACACCGCGTCGCCCTCGCGCCAGTAAGCGGTCGGCGTCACGTAGGGCTGGTGCTCGATGACATAGCCGATGTGGCACACGAAGCCGGCGTCGAGAATCGCGTCCAGCGTTTCGCGGTCGTAATGCGCGCGCTGCGGCAGGCGCCGGATCTTCGTGCGTGCGG
>JBBDWW010000383.1:0-14411 GCA_040902645.1 Dongiaceae bacterium
AAAGCGCATCGCCGGACAATCGGTCGATTACGGCCCGTTATTGTCGCGACCGCTGCCGCTCTTTCCCTTTCCGGCATTCCGCCGCACCTGGCAGCGCCTTGCCTATGCCTGGTACGGCTATAAGGACGAGCACGCGTGAGCAGCACCGCCCCCCGCCGCGCGACCCGTTATGCGCGCGACGGTCATGGACCGTTCATGCGGTGGGTCGTTCCGCTGTTTTGTCTGGTCATCATGGGCGCCGCCTGGGGCGGCAATACAGCGATCGCGAAGGTCGCAGCCCTCGCCGGCGCATCGGCGCTTGGACTGGTGCAGATCGAGGCCATCGGTAGCGGCCTGACCATCCTTGCGATCTGCATTGCCACGCGTCGTGTGCCGCCGATTTCGCGAACGCATCTCGGTTTCTATACGATCGCCGGCCTTCTCGGCATGATGTTCCCGGGTGCCATGATCTTCTGGATTGCGCCCTATATTCCCGTCGGCATCCTAGCCCTCCTGTTCACCCTGGTGCCGATGACGACATACGGCCTCAGCCTTCTGTTCACGATCGAACGTCTCGTATGGATCCGTCTGCTGGGCTTGGTGATCGGCCTGATCGGAACCGCACTGGTGATCCTGCCGGGCGCCGGCCTGCCCGGCGCGCATGCCGTCGGATGGACCATGATCGGGCTCGTCGTTCCAGCCCTCTATTCCTTGCAGAATGTCTATATCGCGGCGAAATGGCCCGGCGGCGCCGACCCTCTCGCGATTTCATGCGGCACATTGATCTGCGGTGGCATCGCCTTCCTGCCCGTGGTGCTGATACCCGGCGAATTCATGACAATGGCACCGCCCTGGGGCACGGTCGAATGGTCCGCCATCGCGCTGCTGACGCTGAATGCTTTGGCGACCTCGATCTTTATGTGGCTGCTGCGCTTCGCAGGCGCGGTGTTCGCCTCGCAGACTGCCTATTTCGTCACGCTGTGGGGCATCCTCTGGGGCATGATCATCTACGACGAGCAGCACAGCCTCATGGTCTGGCTCGCGGCAGCGCTGCTGTTCCTCGGCGTTGCTCTTGTCACGGTCGGTGAGCGATTGACCCAGCGGTTTCACCGGTTGCCGCCGGCAGCGTGATCGACACCAGCAGACCGGGCCGATTGTCGTCGAGAACCAGCTGCCCGCCATGCAATCGCACGATGGCGGCGGCAAGACTGAGACCAAGCCCGGTTCCGGACGTCGAACGGCTGCTGTCGAGACGCACGAACTGCTCGAGCACGCGCGCGCGCTCGAATTCGGGAATGCCGGTGCCGCGATCGCCGATCGAGAGCAGCACCCCGTTGCCCGTTCGGGACAAAGACAAGAGAACCGGCCCGCTGCCATATTTGAGCGCGTTGTCGAGCAGATTGGCGATCGCCTGAAACAAAAGCTGTCGATTGCCACCCACGAACAGGTCCGGCTCGATCGCCCGCTCGATTGCGATCCCCTGCTCTTCCGCCAATGCCTCGTACAGTTCCGCTGCATCGGCAGCGACGCGCGAAAGGTCGACGCGCTCCCGTTCGACCAGAGCGGCACCGCTCTCCGCATCGGCGATCGACAATAGAGCACGGAACGTCGCCAGCACCTGATCGGCTTCGCCGATCGCGGCCTCGATCGCCGCCCGTGACGTGACGGACGAGGTATCGCCGGCGCCGAGTTCTTCAAGGCGATTGCGTAGCCGGGTCAGCGGGCTGCGCAAATCATGCGCGATATTGTCGGTGACCGCGCGGATCGCGTTCATCAGCCGACCGATCTCGTCCAGCATGGCGTTCAGATTGGCCCCAAGTCGGTCGAACTCGTCGCCCGCCGATCCGACCGGCATGCGATAGGCGACATCGCCGCTCCGCACCCGCTCCGCACCCTTGTTGATGGCCTCGATCCGGCGCAGGAGATTGCGGCTGAACAGCAAGCCACCGCCGATCGCGAGGAGCAGCATCGCCAGAACGCCGAACAGGAACACGTCGCTGATCGCATCGAGGACACGGGCGGTGCTCTGCGTGTTCTGCCCGACCAGGAGGCGAAACCCGCCGGGCAACGGAAACTCGATGCCGTAAGCCACGTGCACCTCGGCGCGATCGACGCCGCGACGCTCGACCGGAAAGACCAGCCACGGCCCGCGCTGTTCTACCGCATTCGGCCAGCCTACGAGATTGCCGGCCAGCGGCCGGCCGACGCCGTCTACCAGCAGATAAATACCGTCACCGACGCGCTCCGGCGCGATGCGCGATTCGATGGCCCGAACCAGACCTGGCAGCCCATAGGCGCGAAACTCGCCGACCAGCCCTTGCAGTTCCGCCTGGACTGTCTGTTCGCGCTGGCGATCCACCAGCAAATCGACCGCCCAATAGACGAAACCGCCGAGCGCAAGCACCGAGAGGCTGAACAATGCCGCATAGAGCATCGACAGCCGGAACGTGCTGGTCGCGAGGAATCTACGCATCCGCACGCAGCATGTACCCGGCGCCGCGCACGGTGTGCAGCAGCGGCGTCGGAAAGTCACGATCGATCTTCTGCCGCAGGCGGCTGATATGGACCTCGATCACGTTCGTCTGCGGATCGAAATGATAGTCCCAGACATTCTCCAGCAGCATGGTGCGCGTCACGACCTGCCCGGCATGTCGCATCAGACACTCCAGCAGGCGGAATTCGCGTGGCTGAAGGTCGATCCGTCGTCCGGCCCGCGTCACCGTACGCGCAAGGAGATGCATTTCCAGATCGCCGACAACGAGTTTGGTCTCGGTCGCATCCTTGTGCTGCCGCCGGTTAAGCGCCTCGATCCGCGCGATCAGCTCCGACGCGGCGAAGGGTTTGACCAGATAATCGTCCGCGCCCGCATTGAGCCCCTGCACGCGATCGTCGACCTTGCCGAGTGCGCTCAGGATCAGGATCGGGGTTTCGATCTTGGCGGCGCGAAGCGCCTGCACCAACGACAGCCCATCCAGCGCCGGCAACATGCGGTCAGTCACGATGACGTCGTAACCACCGCCGCTGGCGTGATAGAGCCCGTCGCGACCGTTATCCGCCCGGTCGGCAATATGGCCGTGCTCGGTCAGCGCCTTCGCCATGAAATCGGCCGTGGCGCGATCGTCTTCGATGAGCAGGATTCGCATGATGTCCGATATACGGCAGGGCCGGCCGAAGGCCGGGTCGGTCTGGATGTAGGCCGGGGCGCGCGGCCCCGCAAGTCCCGCTGCCGGGTCCCGGGCCCGACCGCGAGTGCCACACGACACGAGACAGCCGTCCATTTATCGGGCATGAAGCGCGCGGCGGCGGCTGACCCGCAAGGCGTTAGGGCTAGCATGACGCTTCCCCTGTCGACTGCCGGTCCGATCGGGCGCGGTCCAGCAAACTCGCGAAGGGTTTTCGATGTCTGGCTCATCCTGGCGAGAGCTGTTTCGCGGCGAGCGTGCGATCTTCGTGATCGTCCTGAATCTCGGCATCGGCCTGCATGCCATCGATGTGTTCGTGATCTCCACGATCATGCCGGAGGTGATCAAGGATATCGGGGGCATCTCGTTCTATTCCTGGGCCACCATGACCTACATGGTGGCGACCATCGTCGGCGCCTCCTGCGGCGGCATCGTGCAGATCGATCTTGGGCCGCGCCGCGGCTATGTGCTGGGCGCGCTGATCTTCGTGATCGGTACGGTCGGCTGCGCGGTGAGCCCGAGCATGGCGCTGATGCTAGTCGCGCGCGCCATCCAGGGGCTGGGCGGCGGCCTTATCGTGTCCCAGTCATTGAGCCTGATCCGGCTGCTCTTCGAAGACCGGCTGCGCACGCGCATGCTGGCGCTGGTGTCCGGCGTCTGGGGCGTTGCCTCGCTGCTCGGACCGCTGGTCGGCGGCATCTTCAGCGAGCTGCATTGGTGGCGTGGCGCGTTCTGGTCGACCGTGCCGGTCATTCTGACCTTCATGATCCTGGCCTGGTTTTCCCTGCCCAATGCCGACGCGCAGGAAGAGCATCGCGTCCCGCGCTTGCCGTGGCGGCGCCTGCTCCTGCTTGCCACATCCGTCATCGCGATCGGAACGGCCGGCGTGTTGAGCGGTCGGCTCATGCCAGCACTGTTGATGCTCCTCGCCGGCGCGTTGATCTGGCTCACGATGCGCATGGATGCGGCCGCGAGCCAGCCGCTGTTTCCACGCGGCGCCTTGTCCTGGTTCCAGCCGATCGGCGGCGCTTACTGGTTCTTCCTGATGACGTCCGTCACCCATACGGCGCTCGGCGTCTATCTGCCGCTGGTGCTGCAGGTCGAATACGGAATGCCGCCGCTGGCCGCCGGATATTTCAACGCGATCTTCGCGCTGTCCTGGACCACATCCTCGTTCGCCGTCGCCGGGTTCGCGCGCCGCTGGCTTCCCGTCACGGTCCTCGGCGGCGCCGGTCTCGCCTTGATCGGCATGACCGCGCTTGCCTTCGCGATCGTCGGCGGCACGCCGCTGATCGTCGGGATTTGCGTGGCGGTAACGGGGGTCGGCGTCGGCACCAGCAACCTGCATCTGACGGCGGCGACGATGGCGGCCGCCCGGCCGGGCGAAGAGACGCTGACAGCGGCCTCGATTCCGATGGTGCGCTCGCTCGGGATTGCGCTCGGCAGCGCGCTCGCCGGATTGATCGCCAACAATGCCGGTATCGCCCAGGGGGTGACGCCCGAGACGGTCGCGTCTGCCGCGCGATGGGTCATCAGCCTCGCGACTCTGTCGCCGCTCCTCATGCTGGTGTTCGGGTTGCGGTTCATCACGTTGCAAGCCCGCCAGACCCGTGCAAAGGGCACGCCCGGCAGCAGCGGAACCTGATTTCAGGGCAAACGCGGCACCGTCGTCCGGATGCTCTCGCGGGCCGCCATACGCGGCCACCAGTCAGCAAGCCGCGGCAGCGTCGGCAAGATGCGACGCCCCTCGGGCGTCTCGGCGAAGAAGCCCATGATCGGCGCCAGATGCAGATCGGCAAGACTGACGCTGCGGCCGGCAAGAAACGACGCATCGGCTGCGAGCGCCTCGAGCGCCAGAAGCGCGCGCCGCATCGGGGGCGCCGCCTTGCGCAATGCCTGCAGATTGCTTCGCCGGTTGAGCGCCGGCAGGACGACACGCTGCATCACGATCTCGCCAACCAGTGTGGCATACGCATAGGCATCGATCACGCCGATGATCTGGTTCATGCGCGCCCGTGCGACCGGATCGGTTGGTTGCAGCATTGGCCCCTTGAAGGCCTCGTCGACATATCGATTGATCGCGGCCGTCTCGTAGATCACGAGGCCGCGATGCTGGAGCACCGGCACCTTGCCGAACGGGCTGAGCGCGAGAAACGCCTCGTGCATCGTGGCTCCGCCGAGGAGATCGAGCTCCTTCAGTTCGTACGCGACGCCTTTCTCGATCAGCGCGAGGCGGGCCGAGCGCGTGTAGGTGCTGTAATTCGGACCATGCAGGATGGGCGTCGCCATGGCGCAGCGGTTCTTCCGTCGAAAGTGGCGTGGATCGGCTCAGAGTCTAACGCCGGCGAGCCGCCAGACCAACGCTTGTGCCCTTGCCGTGGCCATCGGTCGAGCGCAGATTTCTCCCCCGCGGCGGCACCACGCGCGCATCGCCGCCTTACGGAGAGACGGTTGGACGAACCCTTCGATTTCCTCGCTTTTTGCCAGCCCGGTATATCGCTGACGACCGGCGACCGGCGAGCAGTACGAATTACCGGGGTCAACAAGGCTGCCGGCCTGATCCGCGGCGAGGTGGCGATGTTCGGCGCCTGTGTCTGGCGCGCCGACGGTCTCTGGCAGGATGCCCCCTGCGGCGCGCGCGGGCCGCTCGATCTCGTCCGGCCTGCCGAACTGGCGACCGCCGTCCCGGAACAGCGCCGCGCGTCAGTGGTCGCCGCGCTCGACGGCCCCAACCGGCATTTCTGCTGCGACTGAGTTCTAGTGGTCTGCGCCTGACGGAAGAGTCCGATCTGTGATTCCTCTTGGCCAGCGTGCATGCGAGGCTGTGGCATGCGCACTGGCATTTCCATCACTCTTACCCCCTCCGACCGGCAGCGCCTTGAGGCTGTCGCCAGCAACCGGAACACGGCTCAGAAACACGTCTGGCGGGCAGTTATCGTGCTGCTGAGCGCCGATGGCGTCTGCACCACCGAGATCATGCGCCGGACCGGCACCTCTAAGACCTGCGTCTGGCGCTGGCAGGAGCGCTTCATGCAGGAAGGTGTCGACGGCCTGCTGCGCGACAAGACTCGCCCCTCCCGGATCAAGCCGCTTGGCCCTGATATGGCCGAGCGGGTAGTCAACCTGACGCTTTCTGACCCACCGGTCGAGGCAACCCACTGGACTGCCGCCATGATGGCTAGGGAGAGTGGCATCAGCGCCAGTGCCGTACGGCGCATCTGGCGAGCCCATGGTCTCCAGCCGCATCGCTATCGCCAGTTCAAGCTCTCCAACGATCCCAAGTTTGGCGAGAAGCTCAGAGACGTGGTCGGGCTCTACGTCGATCCACCCGCTCATGCCATCGTTCTCTCTGTTGATGAGAAGAGCCAGATCCAGGCGCTCGACCGCACCCAACCCGGACTGCCGCTCACGAAGGGCCGCCTCGGGACCATGACGCACGACTACAAGCGCCATGGCACCACCACGCTGTTTGCCGCCCTGAACGTGCTCGATGGCACCGTCATTGGGCGCAACATGCAGCGTCACCGGCATCAGGAGTTCATCCGCTTCCTGAACACCATTGAAGCCCAGGTGCCAGTGGATAAAGCCGTGCACGTCATCCTCGACAACTATGCGGCTCACAAGCACTCGAAGGTCCGCGCCTGGCTCGACCGCCACAAGCGCTTCACCTTCCACTTTATCCCGACATCCTGCTCGTGGCTCAATGCCGTTGAAGGCTTCTTCGCCAAGCTGACCCGCCAGCGGCTCAAGCGCGGCGTCTTCCGTTCGGTGGTCGATCTTCAGGAGGCCATCAACCGGTACGTCGCTGAAACCAATGCGCGTCCCAAGCCTTTCACCTGGACGGCGGATCCGGATGAAATCATCGCTGCCGTTAGGCGTGGGCACCAAGCGTTAGATTCCATCCCTAGCGCCAGTCGTCGAGCACGAAGACGCTGGCGCGACTGTAACCCGGCTCATTGGGCCTGTGCATCGTGACCCCTTGGATTTCGGTTCGAAAGCCACGCCCGACCAAGTGCCGGTACGCCTCGTGGCGGGCCATGTTCACCCCGGCCAGCAGCTTGGGCATCCCCTCCGCTACGGCAAGCGCCTCGCAGGCATGCAGCAAGCTGTCGAAGGTCTCCCCAGCCGCCGATCCTGGACGCACGGTCCCAAACTTGATGAAGCAAGCACCGTCGCCTGCTTCGCTGTGCGGCCCATGGTGGCACACGGCAAAACCGTCCAAGCCCGCACCCGCCATATCGCCGAGCAGGACCGTCTCCCCAAGCTCCTGCGCCTCTACGGCCTGGATTTCCGCCCCCAGGTCGAGCCCGTCGTAAAGGGCGCCGGTCAGGTCACGGCAGGACTTCAGGCATTCCACTCTCTGCTCCTCTGTCAGATCGGAATACCGCGACCAGCGCACCGGCTCGGTCTGGTTGTGACGGACCGGCGCCGACATGATGGCCGTGAGGAAACGAGCCCAGTAGCCGTACTTCTGGTACAGGCCCACGTGCTTGGCGCTCTGGGCGAAGGTGAACAGGCCTACATGCCGCGTGCCCCATTCATCGAAGCTCGCCGTGACGGCCTCGACGAGCCGCGCGCCGATGCCCCGGTCCCAAAGGTCGGGGCGGATCGTCAACGGTCCGAAGAAGCCGACGCTGCCCCAGCGGGTTGCGAAATTGGAGCCCACCAGTTCACCGCCCAGCTCCGCGGCGAAGGCGGCGACGTAGGGCGCCTGCCAGCGGCCGCGTACGTAGTCGCGGTCGGACCAGAACGTCTCTGGTTCGGGTGCTCCCAAGAAGGTGCCAAAGGCCAGCCGGAAAATTCTTTCGGCTTCCGGCAGATCGGTCTCGGCCAGCGCGCGGATGGCTACGCTCGGTGCAGCCGTTCCCATATCGCCCTCCCTGGTTCGCTAAGGTATGCAGCGCCCGATGCGCTGCCCAAGGGCGCTGCGGTCGGGCTGAATTTTAATCTTCTCCAGAGGAATAGTCACGTCGCATGGGAGATGTCGCCACCGGATCGGTCCTCTGGCGTTTGGTACCATCCGTCAGGCTTCTGCCACTAGCTGTCTTTCGGCTTCAAGATCCTGAAGCGGAACGGTGGCACATCCTCGAATTCGAGATAGCGTCCGATATAGCGGTGGTGCAAATGCACGACTTCGAGGAAGTCGGCGTTCTCGCGAGAGGGTTTGTAAATATTGAAGCAGCGCATGATGCCGAGCGTCGCCGCCGATTCCAGCGGGCCGCCGAAATCCGCCGACCGATCGAGAAAATACGGTTTCTTTGACCAACTCTCCATCTGTGCCGCATTCAGGAAGAAACAGCCGGCATGCGGATTGTTGATGCGCTGGAACATCAGCGGTGCGCCGAGCATCGACGCCTTGATCTGGGGTCGCACCGACATGTCCTGAAACTTGTCGCTCAGCTCGGGCTTGCGCAGGTTGCAATCGATATAGAGCTTGTATACGCGATCGAGATGCGTGCGTTCGAAACGGTTCGGCTGCAGCAACGCCTTGTTCGACGCCTTGGCGCTGAACCAGTCGAGCTTGCGGAAGAACCACGGGTCCGCCACCTCGATATCGTCTTCGAGATAGCAGTAATAGTCGAACTCGCCGAGCGACTGGCGCAGTACGTCGTGGCACTCATAGCCGAGCAGCATCGGTTCGGCGTCGGTCGCATGTTCCGTGAAAAGAAGACCGGGCAGATCGGCAATCAGATGCTCGCCCTTGGTCGTGCAGATCGTGACCTTGAGCTCGGCGCCCATCTGATCGTTGGTGTCGTCGAGCAACCGCGCGGCCGGATTGAGCAGCCCCTGGCGCGGGCCGAAATTCACATGCAGCGATTCCAGGACCCGGGTCAGCGCCGCAATCCGGGCAGCCGGATTGGCCCGTGCCGAGCCATAGAAGCCCGAGGTCGGCTTGAAATAATGGGCGATCGTAACATGGATCCGCATCGGAATGCCGGTTGGCTGAAATCAGTCCCCGGCGAGTAAAGCGCCCGCCCGTCCGGGTCAAGCCCGGCCGCTACGAGCGCGGGATTTTGCGCAGCTCCCGGAGGCTCTGGAAGCCGGTCGGGCCGACGATCAGATGATCGTGCAGCGTCACCCCGACTGCCTCGGCGGCGCGGAAGATTTCGCGGGTGATCTCGATATCCTGGGCGGAGGGCTTGAGATTGCCGCTCGGGTGGTTATGGCACAGCACCAGCCCGACCGCCCCGACATTGAGCGCGCGGCGAATGATCTGACGGGGATAGGCGGCCACTTCGTTGACCGTACCCGTTTGCTGCAGCTCGTCGTCGATCAGCGCGTTGCGCTGGTCGAGATAGAGAACGCGAAACTGCTCGATGTCGTTATGGGCCATGCGCGAGCGGCAGTAATCGACCACCTTGTCGATCGAGTTGAGCAGCGGCCGGCCGATGACCTCTTCGCGCGCGGCGCGCGCCGCGAGTTCGCGAATCGCCCGAAAATTGACCACAGTCGGCCGGTTCATCTGTTCGAAGCCGGCGAGTTCCTCCTCGGGCGCCGCGAGCACGGCACCGATCGCGCCAAACCGTTCCAGCAACGCTTTGGCCAAAGGCTTCACGTCGGCGCGTGCGATGCTGCCGAACAGCACCAGCTCGAGCAGTTCATAGTCGGGCAGCGCCTCGAGCCCGCCGTCGAGCGCCCGCTCGCGCAGCCGCTGTCGGTGCCCCCAGTAATGCGGTCGTTCCGCGGGCGCCGCTTCGAGGCCACCTTCAAGTGCCTCGGCCAGACGAGGGCTCGGATCCTCCTCGCCTTCGAAAACCCAGGCCTGCGCCATGCGGTCCCATTTGCCACCAAGCTCCTGCAGCCGCAGCCGATGCGGATAGGTATCGCCGCGCACGATGAAGCCGCCGGCCCCGATACGATGCGGCGCCACGGTGATGCCCAGCCGGTTGAGGTTCTTCGGGTCGCCCATGCCTTCAGCTCCGCTGCGAATGGTCGACGCGGGCGATGCCGGGGTCAAGCGGCTGTGGGGAATGCGCAGAATCCGCTAGGATCGTGCCGCTGAATCCGCTCCGGAGGCCCCATGCCCGATCCCAAGACCCCACGCGCGCCCATCGAGCCGTCCGCCATTCGCGGCTACCACGCGCATGTCTATTTCGGGCCCGGCACGGTCACGGAGGCCCGGGCCTTGTACGAACGGATTCCGGCCGCCCTTCCCAATGCGGCCCTCGGCCGGTTTCACGAACGGCCGGTTGGCCCCCACCCCGCCTGGAGCTACCAGATCGCCTTCGATGCCGGCGCGTACGGCCGGGTCGTGCCGTGGCTTGCCACGCAGCGCGGCACGCTCGACGTTTTCGTCCATGGATTGAGCGGCGACGATCTCTACGATCACACCGCGCTCGCGATGTGGCTTGGGCGCTCATACACGCTCGATCTGTCGGTGCTGTAGCGGCGGATCAGCGCGGCGGATTGGCGGGACACAATTCGGATTGATGCCGTCTGCATTTGAATCTGGAGGAATGCGATGAAAATAACCAGACGCGATTTCACGAAAGGTTCGGTGATAGCGGCGGGCCTCGTGGGGCTTGGCTTTCCCCGTGCCTACGCTCAGGATGTAACACCTTCCGAAGCGCGCGCCATTGCCAAGGACGCCTACATCTACGGCTTCCCGGTGGTCGACGACTACCGCATCCAGCACGCCTACTTCGTGGACACGAAGAATCCCGAATACAAAGGGCCGTTCAACCAGATCGTCAACACGCCCCGTGTTTACACGCCAGCCGACACGGCGGTGCAGACACCCAACTCGGATACGCCCTACTCGTGGCTCGGCCTCGACCTGCGCGCCGAACCGGTGGTGCTCACCGTGCCGCCCATCGAGAAGGATCGCTATTTCAGTGTCCAGCTTATCGATGCCTACACGTTCAACTTCGACTACATGGGCAGCCGCACGACCGGCAATGATGGCGGAAGTTTCCTCATCGCCAGGCCGGGCTGGAAAGGCGAGACGCCTGCAGGCATCAAGAAGGCCTTCCATTCGGAGACCGAGTTTGTGCTGGGGGTCTATCGGACCCAGCTCTTCAATCCGGACGACATCGACAACGTGAAGAAAGTCCAGGCCGGCTACAAGGCAGAGCCGCTGTCGGCGTTTCTCGGCCAGTCCGCACCGGCGGCCGCGTCGGCGGTTGATTTCATCAAGCCCCTTACCTCGGATGATGAGAAGAAATCGCTCGAGTTCTTCAACATCCTAAACTTCGTCCTGCAGTTCTGCCCGACCCATCCGTCCGAGACCGAATTGATAGCGCGCTTCGCCAAGATCGGGGTCGGCGCGGGGAAGACGATAGACGTTGATGCACTCTCGCCTGAGATGAAGACGGCCATGGAACAGGGCATGGCTGACGCCTGGGCCGACTTCGCGACTCTGCAGAAACAAAAGATCGATACGGGCGAAGTGACCACCGGCGACCTCTTCGGCACTCGTGAAGCTCAGAAGAATAATTATCTGTATCGGATGGCGGGCGCCGTGATCGGCATCGGCGGCAATTCAAAGGAAGAGGCGATGTATCCGGTGTATTTCGTCGATGCTGCCGGTGACAAGCTCGACGGCGCCAATCGATACACGGTGCACCTCGCGCCCGGCCAGCTACCACCGGTCAACGCGTTCTGGTCGTTGACGATGTACGAGCTGCCCCAGAGCCTGCTCGTCGCCAATCCGATCAATCGGTACCTGATCAATTCACCCATGCTGCCGCAGCTGGTGAAGGATGCCGATGGCGGCCTGACGCTCTATATCCAGAACGAGTCGCCGGGCAAGGACAAGGAGACTAACTGGCTGCCCGCGCCCAGGGGGCCCTTCGCCGCTGCAATGCGTCTCTATTGGCCCAAAGACGAAGCGCTCGACGGCACATGGAAGCATCCGCCGATGACGAAGATATCGTGAAGGGTGGAATCAGCGCGGCGGATTGGTGAGCCATTCGGCGAGCGTCGACTTGACCACCTTACCGGCATTGTTGCGTGGCAGCGCATCGATAGTCCGGACGATGCTGGGCACCTTGTACGAGGCGAGGTTCGCGCGGCAATGGCGCAGGATCGCGCTCTCTTCGGCCGTTCCGTCGGTCACCACGAAGGCTGCCACCTCTTCGCCCAGCAGGCCGGATTTTGCACCCAGCACGGCAGCCTCGCGCACGCCGGCACAGGCCAGCAAAACCCGCTCGATCTCCGGCGCGAACACGTTCATGCCGCCGCGAATGATGACGTCGTTCCAGCGACCCTGCAGGAACACATAGCCATCGGCATCGATGTAAGCGTAGTCACCCGGATAGTGCCAGCCGTCGCGAAAACTCCGGTCGGTCGGATCGGGCGGATAGAGGCCGCGTGTGACCGTTGGCGACTTGGATCGCAGGATACCGGTCTCGCCGGTCGGCAGCGGCCGGTCCGTCTCGTCGACGATCTCGAGCGCATTTCCCAGCATCGGCCGGCCGATCGAGCCCGGTTTCAGGTCATGTTCGTGCGGGCGCATGACGGCATTCATCCCGCCGCCCGCGCTGCCATAATAGTCGATCAGATTGGGTGTGAGCCGGGTGCGGATTGCGCGGTTTTCTTCGGGAAAGAGCACCGCACCCACCGTCACGAACAGTCGGAGCTGCGGCAGCAGCAGACCTTCGGCCGGCGCTTCGGCCAGCAGCATGCGGGCGATCGACGGCACGACCGAAATCGTATCGATGCGATCCCGCTCGATCGCCGCCAGAATGTCGGTCGCCTGGAACAAGGGCGGCATCAGATGCAAGATGCCGCCGCGAAACAATGTGGCGAGCGCCATGCCGCGCCCGGCCGCGAAGGCGATCGGCAGGACCGACAGATAGCGATCGTTCTGGCCGACGCCGACATCGGTCCAGAGTGCGCCGACCGCCGCCGTGTAGCTGCGATGCGAAAGGATATTCGCCTGCGGCACGCCGGTCGTGCCCGAGCTCAGCACCAGAATGAAAATCGCCTCGTCGCCCGGCGCCATGCGATCCCACGCCGGCGCCGCCGCGATTGCCTGCCGCCAGGTCTCGTCATGCGGTATCGCCGGCAGGCTCGGATCGATCCGCCGCCCGGCTTCGGCGATCACCAGCTTCGGCCGGAAGATACGGCCGATCCGTTCCTGCTCCGCGGCGGTCCACCGCCAGTCCATGGGCAGATTGACGGCACCCAGCCGCGCCACGGCGAGCCACACCGCCGGGATATCGACGCCGTCGATCAGCGAGGCACCGACCACATCGCCGGCACGAACGCCCTCGCGGTACAAAACCGTGGCGATGCGGCGAGCCCGATCGTCGAGCTCGGCAAAGGTCAACGATTCGCCGATATCGACCACGGCCGGCTTGTTGGCCCGGAACCGGCCATGGAGAGCGACCATTTCGGCAATGTTCACGGCGGATGCAACACTTCTCGATGTCTACAGGGCGCGGCTATAATGCCAGCATGGCGACGATAACGACATCCGGAACGACGGCGGAAGGGCCGACCGGCCGCAGCGAAGCCGATGGCCTCGCCGCATGGCTGTGCGAACGGCTGGCTGCGGCACTGGGTTACAACTCGGTCAATGCGGGTGACGATTTCTTCGAACTGGGCGGCGATTCCGTTGCCGCCACCGCTCTGGTCACTGCGATCGCCGATCGTTTCCGGGTCGAATTGCCGATCTCGGTCATCGTCAGCTATCCGACGATGGCCGCGCTTGCGCGCTATCTGACAGACCAACCCCCGCTCGCCCTCTATCCCCCTGTGCTGCCGGTCGAAACGGCGGGCGAGCGCACGCCGCTGTTTGTCGTCCATGGGCTCACGGGTCAGGCATTCGCGGCACGCTATCTGCGCGACCGGATCGGCCCTCGGCGGCCGATCTATGGCCTGCAGGCGGCACCGCAGCGCCCCAGCGAAAATGCCATCAAGAGCGTTCCCGAACTGGCGGCGGACTACATCGCGGCGATTCGCAGCATCCAGCCGACCGGCCCCTATCTGATCGCCTCTTACTGCGCCGGCGTTCTGATCGCCTGGGAAATGGCGCAGACGCTGATCGCGGCCGGAGAAACGGTGCCGCTTATGATCGCGATCGATCCGCCCTCGCATATCGGCGACTGGATCGGCGGCGAAGTCGATCATTCCGGGGAAAGCGGCCTGCTCGGCGACGATAAGAACTTTCGGCGCCAGACCCGCGATTCGATCGTCATCGGAACGACCAATCACGAAGATATGGCCTGGTTGCGCCGCGATCCGGATGCGATCGAAGGCGCCGTCGAGACCGCGGTGGCGCTGCGCGCCGCGTTCCTCGCCCAT
>JBBDWW010000384.1:0-2072 GCA_040902645.1 Dongiaceae bacterium
ACCGCCTGCCGCTCGCGATCGTCGGCAGCGATGCGCTGCTGCCGATCGAATATCGCCTGCCGGTGCCGTCGGCACAGGTGAAGTCGGCGGTGCTGCTGGCGGGGCTCGCCGCCCCCGGCATCACGCGCGTCATCGAACCCGAACCGACGCGCGATCACAGCGAACGCATGCTGCGCCATTTCGGCGCGACCGTGACGGTCGACGACAACAGCGATGCGCGCGTCGTCTCGCTGGTCGGCCAGCCGGAACTGACCGGGCGCGGCGTGCGGGTGCCGGGCGATCCGTCGTCGGCCGCGTTCCCGCTGGTCGCCGCATTGATCGTGCCGGGCTCGGATCTCACCATCGGCAATGTCGGCATGAACAAGCTGCGCATCGGCCTGATCGAAACGCTGCGCGAAATGGGCGCGGCGATCGAGATCGTCGATCCGCGCGAAGAAGCCGGCGAACCGGTCGCCGATCTTGTGGTGCGCGCCGGTGCGCTCGAAGGCGTCACGGTGCCGGCCTCGCGCGCGCCCTCGATGATCGACGAGTATCCGATCCTCGCGATGGCCGCCGCCTGCGCCGATGGCAGCACGGTGATGGAGGGCCTCGCCGAATTGCGCGTCAAGGAAAGCGACCGGCTCACCGCAGGGGCAGAGGGCCTCGCGGCCGGCGGCGTCGCGGTCGAGGGCGGGCCCGACCGTCTGGTCGTCCATGGCAGCGGCCGGCCGCCGCAAGGCGGTACGACAATCGCGAGCGGGCTCGATCACCGCATCGCCATGGCGTTCCTGGTGCTGGGCCTCGCGGCGCGGAAGCCGGTTGGCGTCGACGATGCGCGGCCGATCGACACCAGCTTCCCCGGCTTTGTCGAGCTGATGGCCGGGCTTGGCGCCGATATCGGACCTGCATGAGCGAAGCGCCGGCCAAACGGAAGAATCTGGTCATTGCGATCGACGGACCGTCGGCGGCGGGCAAGGGCACGCTCGGCCGCCGCCTCGCCGCCCGCTATGGGCTTGCCTATCTTGATACCGGGCTGATCTACCGCGCGGTCGCCGTCCGGCTGCTGGGCGAGGGTGGCGATCTGGCCGATGCGGAAACCGCCGAACGGGCGGCCCGGGCCATGATGCCGGCCGATCTCTTCGCCGCGGGGCTGCGCGACGAAAAAATCGGCGCGGCCGCCTCGGTGGTCGCGGCCCATCCCGGGGTGCGGGCAGCCCTGGTCGATTTCCAGCGCCGCTTTGCCGCCAATCCGCCCGATCTCGGCCCCGACCGGCCGGCCCGGGGGGCGGTCCTCGACGGGCGCGATATCGGCACCTGGATCTGCCCCGATGCGGCCATCAAATTCTTCATTACCGCCGAGCGGGATGCCCGCGCCGGGCGCCGGCATCGGGAGTTGCTGGCCCGCGGCGAGGCCGCTATATATGCCCGCGTTCTGCAGGACATGGAGGCGCGCGACGTGCGCGATGCTGGCCGCGAGGCTGCACCGCTTCGACCCGCGCCGGATGCGGTCGTGATCGACAGCAGCGAGCTGGACGCGGACGCCGTGTTCGAACGGGCGGTTGCCCATATCGACGGCCTCGTGGGTCGCGATCGGCAACCGACGACCTGACAGGACGAACCATCCCGCCGATGCCGCTGACATTGCGATATCGGTCGGGTTCGCGTGCAGCAATCCCCGAAAGACCGCCGGATCCAACCGGCTGGCCGGAAAAAGAGTGACGAAAGGAAACCTTGTTGATGTCCGACACCAGTGCCGCCGGCGGCGGCGATATGAAAGAAAGTTTTTCGGCCCTGCTCGATGAATCGCTCGGCAAGTCGCCCAGCCTCGAAGGCAGCGTGCTGAAGGGCCGCGTCATCGCCATCGAAAATGATTTTGCGATCATCGATGTCGGCCTGAAGTCCGAAGGCCGCGTGCCGCTGAAGGAATTCGCGTTGCCCGGCCAGCGTCCCGAGATCCGTCCCGGCGACAGCGTCGAAGTGTTTCTCGAGCGCATGGAAGACAAGAATGGCGAAGCCATGCTCAGCCGCGAGAAGGCACGCCGCGAAGAATCCTGGGCCAAGCTCGAACAGAGCTTCAAGAAGAACGAGCGCGT
>JBBDWW010000385.1:0-2065 GCA_040902645.1 Dongiaceae bacterium
AATCGAGCGAGAACACGATGTCGAGCACGGCGATCTGCGCCACGACCGCGGCGAACCCGGCGGGCACACGCGTCGTTGCCTCATCTTCATCGCCCTCGAGCCCTTCGTGGATTTCGTGCGTCGCCTTGTAGATCAGGAACCCGCCGCCTGCGATCAGGATGATATCGCGCCAGGAAATGCCGTGGCCGAACAGCTCGAACAGCGGGGCGGTCAGGCCGATCACCCAGGAAATGGCGAACAGCAGCATGAGCCGCGTGATCAGCGCCAGCGCGATACCGAGCTGCCGCGCTCTCTTCTGCTTTTCCGCGGGCAGCTTCTGCGTCAACACGGCAATGAACACGATGTTGTCGACGCCGAGCACGATCTCCAGCACGGTGAGCGTCAGCAGGCTGAGCCAGATTTGCGGGTCGGCCAGTTCGGGCATTGGTCGGGCTCCGGAGGGCAAACGGGCCGGCACATTGCCGCAACAAGCCGGCGCACTCAATCGCGCTCGTAACGGCTCGCGCTCGCATGCCGGCCGCCCTGCAGACGAAGCGGTTCCGCGGGCGGTGCAGCACCGACGCCACGATGATGCCATAATGCAACGGCCGAATCGGCCATTCCGGCAGCCAGGCTGCTGCTGCGCGGCGGCCGGTTGTCGGGGGCGTTCGCGCTCCCCATCTCCACAGACAGCCCGCGATCCCGACCGAACCCGGGCGAGAGGCATTCATGGATCCCAAAGATCGACCGAACCGGTTGTCCCGTCGGGCCGCTTTGCGCCTCTCGGCGGCGACGCTGCTCGCGGCCGGCCTCGCTGGCGGTATCCGGCGTAGCGCGGTGGCAGCACTGCCCGAGGGGTTTCCCGGCGAAACCACCCTCGTCTACGACGTCGTGCGCGACGGCGCGGTGGTCGGCAAATATCGGTTCGACTTCGCCGAAGAGGGCAGCGACCTGCTGGTGCGCTCGAAGGTCTCGATCGACGTCTCGCTGCTGATCATCCCGGTCTACTCGCTTCGCCACGAGGCGCTCGAGCGTTGGCATGACGGCAAGATGATCGCGTTCCATTCTGAGACCGACGATAACGGCACCGAGCGGGTGGTCGATATCGTGCCCGAGGGCGGCGAGTACCGCGTGACGCATAACGAGGATGTCGATATGCGGCCGGGCGAGGCGATGCTTGGCACGCTCTGGCATCCCGACACGCCGAGCGCCCCGATGCTGATCGATCCGATCAAGGGCAAGCTGCGCGACGTGACCATCACCGACCAAGGTAGCGAGACCATCACCGTGCCGTTCGGGACCGCAGAGGCAAAGCACTACGCGATTCGTGGCGAGATCGCGCAGGACATCTGGTACGGGCCGGATTTCCATCTCTGGCAGGCCGAATTTCCGGTCAAGATGGGCGGCGTGCTGATCCTGCGCCGCCGCCAGTAACGCTGCGCCGGCGCGAGGCACGCGGGTTGCCGGTACGTCCCCGTTTCTTGCTATAGTGCGAGCGGGAGGCCGGCGGCGGACGGGCGCCTCGCCAACCCGGTCAGGTCCGGAAGGAAGCAGCCGTAACGAGTTTCCGCCCGGGTCGTTCGTCCGGTCTCCCACCTCTGAACATTGCGCCCCGTCGGTGTGCCCCTGGATTGCTGCCAGTGCCGGTGCGCCCGCGCCCAGACAAGGTCAGGCCCGAGCCTCCGCAGCACCGCAATGAACGATCAACCCGCCAGCGCGTACCGCGTCCTTGCCCGGAAATATCGTCCGGCGCGCTTTGCCGATCTGATCGGCCAGGAGGGAATGGTCCGCACCCTCAAAAGTGCGATCGCGCGCGGCCGGCTCGCGCATGCATTCATCCTCACCGGCGTGCGCGGCGTCGGCAAAACGACGACGGCGCGGATTCTTGCGCGCGGCTTCAACTGTATCGGCCCCGACGGCAAAAGCGGACCGACCGCCGAGCCTTGCGGCGAATGCGAGAACTGCCGCGCGATCGCCGAAGATCGCCATGTCGACGTGATCGAGATGGACGCCGCGAGCCGTACCGGCGTCGCCGACATCCGCGAGCTGATCGAGGGCGTGCGCTATCGCCCGGTGCAGGCGCGCT
>JBBDWW010000386.1:0-2065 GCA_040902645.1 Dongiaceae bacterium
GAACGGATCGCGGTCGTCGATGAAGATGGTGTTGAGGCCGGTCATGCGCGCCCAGCCCTCGATCGAGGGAATGATCGCATCGTGATTGCCGACTTTCGCCGCCGCCTCGACGCGGCCGTTGAACAGCGACCCGATGATGCTCTCATGCACGAAATCGTCGCCGACCTTGAGCTTGCCCTTGGCGGCGAGCTGCGCCATGCGCGCCGAGGTGCCTGTGCCACACGGGCTGCGGTCGATCGCCTTCTCGCCGTAGAAGACCGCATTGCGCGCGTGCGCGCCCGGTTTGGTCGGTTTGCCGGTCCAGAGAATATGCGAGACGTTGCGGATCGACGGATTTTCCGGATGCACAAAATCCATCGCCTCGTTCAAGAGCTTCCGCAGGATCGGCGACAGCCGCAAGATTTCGCCCGGCGTCATGTCGGCGAGATCGCGATAGTTCTTCTGCGGATCGAGGATCGCATAGAAATTGCCGCCATAGGCGACATCGAACGAGAGTTCGCCGATGCCGGGGCAATCGACCGTGACGCCCTCCGCATGCAGATAGGAGGCGACGTTCTTGATGCGCACCGCATCGACATGCTCGCCCACCTGCGTGTAGGTCGCCTCGACCACGCCGGCCGGCGTATCGAGCATGAGCTTGCCCTGCGTGCGCGGCGCGACCAGCCCGCGCTCGAGTGCGAATGTCACGGTGCCGATCGTGCCGTGACCGCACATCGGCAGCGAGCCGCTGGTTTCGATGAACACGATACCGAGATCGCAATCGGGCCGCGTCGGGGGATAGAGCAGCGAGCCCGACATCATGTCGTGGCCGCGCGGTTCGAAGCAGAGCCCGGTCCTGACCCAGTCGTAATGCGCCATGAGATCGAGGCGCCGCTCGGATGCGGTCGCACCCTTCAGCGGCGGCTGCCCGCCCGCGACCATGCGCACCGGATTGCCGCAGGTATGGCCGTCGACGCAGAAGAAGGTGTGGTTGGGCATGGATGTCTCGCTCGTTCGAGCGCGTAGTTAGGCCCGGCGATGGCAACTGGTCAATCCGACGTGATGGAATCCCGTCGCTTCTTGCCTCCCTCCATCCGCCCCGCCAAAATCCGGCCATGAGCGAAGACGACAGGAATTTTTATTTGGCGGGCCCGGACGGCGGGCTGGTCGACCGCGACGAAGGACCGGTTGTCACCATCCGCAATGCCGTCGGCACCAGCGAGGCACTCTTGGTCGCCGACCATGCCGGATGCGCCATTCCGCGCAAGCTTGGCACGCTTGGCCTGGGCGAGAAGGAACTCGGCCTGCATATCGCCTGCGACATCGGCATCGGCATGGTGACCTACGGGCTCTCGCACCTCCTCGATGCGCCGGCCGTTCTCGCCGGTTTTTCGCGCCTCGTCATGGATCTCAATCGCATCCCTGGCGGCGTCGGCTCCTTTGTCGAAGTCAGCGACGGCATCGAGATCCCCGGCAATCGCAATCTCACCGACGACGATCGAAGGTTGCGCAAGGAAGCTTTGTTCGATCCGTATCATCTCGCCATCATGGCAGTCATCAATACGCGCAACATGCGCAAATGGAAGACCGCGCTCATCTGTCTCCATAGTTTCACGCCGGAGATGAACGGGTTCAAACGGCCTTGGCACATCGGCGTCTTATGGAACGGGACGTTCGGCGGCATCGCCGAGCGGTTGTATAAGAGCCTCGCAAGCGAGCCGGGTTTCTGCATCGGCAACAACGAGCCCTACGACGCGCGCGACGATGTCGGCTATACGCAACGCCATCACGCCGTGCCGGTCGGGATGCCGAACGTGTTGATCGAAATAAGGCAGGATCTGATCGCCGACGAAGACGGTCAGGGCGCCTGTGCGATCCTGCTGGCGAAGCATCTCGGGCCGATCCTGGTGGACGAGGCGATCTGGAAGTGAGCCGGCGTGAATGTGACGATGGACACCACTCTTTTCTTGTCATTGCCGGGCTTGACCCGGCAATCCACGGAACGGCCTGGCTCCGTTTAAACAACGACATTGGGTGCAGCGGTCCAATGGATCGCGCGCCGCGGCCGGCCGCGGCATGGATCGCC
>JBBDWW010000387.1:0-14332 GCA_040902645.1 Dongiaceae bacterium
CCGGCACGACCGCAACCGCTTCGCCGTGCACCTCTATACCTACGGGCGCGACGACGGCAGCGAGTGGCATCGCCGCGCGGTCGATGGCGTCGATCGCCGGGTCGATATCGGCGCGCTCAGCGATGCGGCGGCGGCGCAGCGCATCGCCGACGATGGCATTGCGATCCTGGTCGATCTCAAGGGGTTCACCCGAAACGCGCGGCTCGAGATCGCAGCGCTGCGGCCCGCGCCGCTGCAGGCGACCTGGCTCGGATTCCCCGGCACCTGCGGCGCCGATTTCTTCGATTATGTGCTGACCGATCGCATCGTGACGCCGCCCGCGATGCAGGCGTTTTTTGCGGAGCGGCTCTGCTGCCTGCCGAACACCTATCAGGTGAACGACGACCGGCTCGCAATTTCCGACGCGACGGTCACGCGCGCCGAGGCGGGGCTGCCCGACGACGCGTTCATCTTCTGCTGTTTCAACAAGGCGTTCAAGATCGATGCGCCTTTGTTCGATCTCTGGCTGACGATCCTCGCCGCAGCTCCGAACGCTTGCCTTTGGCTTTGGAGCCGCAATCCGCACGCCGAGGCGGCGATGCGCGAACGCGCGTGCGCACGGGGCATCGACCCCATGCGGCTTATCTTCGCCGGCAGGGTGACGCTGCCGCAGCATCTGCAGCGGCTGCGCCTGGCCGATCTCGCGCTCGACAGCATGCCCTATAACGGGCATGCGACGACCAGCAATGCGCTCTGGGCCGGCGTGCCGGTCGTGACTGTTCTCGGCCGGCATTTCGCGAGCCGCGTGTCGGCAAGCCTGCTCACCGCCGCTGGAATCCCCGACCTGGTGACTGCCGACCGCGAAGCCTATCGCGATCGCGCGATCGAACTCGCCCGCGATCCGGTTGCGCTTGGCGCGTTGCGCGAGAAGCTTCGAACCGCGCGACACGACGCGCCCTTCTTCGATACCGGCCGCTTCGTGCGCAATCTCGAGCGGGCCTATGAAACCATGTGGGCGCGGCATCGAAGCGGCGAGCCGCCGGCGACATTGACGATCGAGGAAATGCCGTGACCGCACCCGACGACGCGTTGGTGGCGGAGGCGGTCGCGCTGTTGCAGGGCGGGCAGCATGCGGCCTGCTGGGCGCTCTGCCGCCCGCGTGTCGAGGACGGGTCTGCCGATGCGATCGTCACGAACCTCGCCGGCATGGCGCGCTATCATATCGGCGAGAAGGAAGGCGGCCTCGCGCTGATCGAACGCGCCGCCACGATGGCGCCGGACAATTGGGGTATTCTCGGCAATCTCGGCAATGCGCGGCTCGGGCAGAACGATGTCGACGGCGCCATCGACGCCTATCGACGCGCCATCGAATTGCGTGGCGAGGATGCCGGCACCGTGCGCAATCTGGCAGCCGCCCTCCTTCGCACCGACCGGCAGGGCGAACTTCGGTCCTGCCTCGAACGACTCGCGAATCTCGCGCCCAAGGATCCCTGGCCGCTGACGCGGCTTGCCATCATCGCCGAAGCGGAAGACCGCATCGCCGAGGCGGTCGTGCTCTATCGCTCGGCCATCGCCCGCGATCCGAAATCGATCGATACGCGCAACCGCCTCGGTGTGCTGCTGGGACGGCTCGACAAGGTATCCGAGGCGATCGACTGCTACCGCCATGTGCTCGAGATCGAGCCGGAGAACGGCGCCGCGCTGGCACGGATCGTACTCGAACTCGAGCGCGCCTGCATCTGGCCGGAGGTTGCCCCGCTGCGCGCCCGGCTCGTCGCGAAAAGCGATGCGGCCATCGCCGCCGGCCGTCGTTCCGACGAGTTGCCCTTCGCGCAGCTCTCCTATGAAGAAGATCCCGCCCGCATTCTGACGCTCGCGCGCAATGTGAGCGCCAGTATCGAAGGCCGCGCCGGGGCGAAACTGCCGCCATCGCCAATCTCCGCGGATCCGGAGCGCCTGCTGCGCATCGGTTATCTCTCGCATGATTTTCGTACCCATGCCGTCGCCCAGCTCTGCTGGCGGCTCTTTCCGCTGCACGATCGCGCCGCATTCCATGTCACGGGCTACATGTCCGGGCCCAACGATGGCAGCGCGCTGCGCGCCGCGATCGCCAAAGAGGCAGACCGGTTCCGCGATATCCGCACGCTCACGCATCGCAACGCGGCCGAACAGGTTCGCGCCGACGGGATCGATATCCTGATCGACATGACGGGCCATACGGCCGGCTCGCGCCTCGATATCGCGGCGCTGCGGCCGGCGCCGATCCAGATCTCGTGGCTTGGCTATCCCGGAACGACAGGCGCCTCATTCATCGATTATCTGCTGGCCGATCCGATCGTGCTGCCGCATGGCGAAGAAAGATTCTACAGCGAGGCGGTGTGCCGCCTGCCGCATTCCTATCTGATGACCGACAACGCGCAGCCGATCGCCGAGACGGTGCCGACGCGCGCGTCGCAGCGGCTACCAGAGACCGGCTTCGTCTTTTGCTCGTTCAACAACATGCACAAGATCGAACCGGTCATGTTCGCGCTGTGGATGGACCTGCTGCGCGACGCGCCCGGTTCGGTGCTGTGGCTGCATGCTTATAACGAGCCGGCAGTGCGCCAGTTGCGCCGCGTCGCACGCACGCATGGCATCGACCCGGACCGCCTCATCTTCGCCGACCGGCCCGACAAGGCGGCCCATCTCGCCCGCGCGCAACTGGCCGATCTCGCACTCGATACCCGGATCTATAACGGCCACACCACGACGATCGACATGCTCTGGGCCGGCGTGCCGGTGGTTACGATGCTGGGCAGCGTCTTCCAGGCGCGGGTTTCGGCGAGCCTGCTCAAATCAATGCGGCTGTCCGAACTGACCGCGCGCAATCTCGATACCTATCGGGTGATCGCGCTCAAGCTGGCGCGCGACCCGGCGGCGCTGGCGGCATTGAAAGCCCGGATCGCGGCGAACCGCAGCAGTACGCCCTTGTTCGACACGGTCGGATTCGCCCGCCATCTGGAGCGGGCTTATCGCACGATCTGGCGGCGCGCCTGTGCCGGCCAGAAGCCGGGCACAATCGATATCCCGACCCGATAGGACCGCCGCAATGCCTGACAGCCTGGGGCAGGTCTTCGAACGCGCGCGGCGCAGTGCCAGTGCCAGCGACTGGCACGCAGCCGGTCGCGATGTCGAGACGCTTTTGGCGCTCGGCGAGAACGATGCCGCGTCGATCAATCTTGCCACGATGATTCTCTTCCGCAGCGGCGCGGCGGATCGCGCCATCGGTCTATTGCGTGCAGCCGTCGAGCGGCTGCCGAACGACGCTTCGCTCACCGGCAATCTGGCGAACGCACTCTATGAAAGCGGCGCGCATCGGGAATCGCTCGACTGGCATGCCCGCGCGATCGCGCTCGATCCGAAGAATTCCGGGCTGCAGCTCAATCGCGCGATTGCACTGCGCGGGGCGGGTGAACGCGACCATGCGATCGATGCGCTGCGCCAAGTGCTGCGGCTCGATCCCCGGAATGACAACGCAAGGCGGACTCTGGCCGGTGCCTGCGCTGAATCCGGCGCGCTGGACGAAGCGCAGCGGCTTTATGCCGATCTGCTGGTCCGCCGCGACGATGCGGCACTGCGCATCCGGGCCGCCTTGTTGCTGCCGCCGATCCTGCCTTCGCTCGAAAGCATTCCCGGTATCAGGCAGCGCTTCGAAAGCAATCTCGATGCGCTGATCGGGAGCGGACTTCGGATCGAAAGCCCGAGCGAGGTCGGCACCACTTGCTTCTTTCTTGCCTATCACGGCGAAAACGAGCTCGCGCTGCAGCGCCGGATCGCCGATCTCTATCTCGAAGCCTGTCCCGCGCTGCCGTTTACGGCGCCGCATTGCGCCCGGCCCGCGATACCAGGCGAGAATCGCCGCCTGCGCATCGGCTTTCTCTCGGCCAATCTGCGGGCGCATACGATCGGCCGGCTGTTCCGCGACCTGATCGGCGGCCTCGATCCCGCGCGCTTCGAGACCATCCTGTTTCGCCGGCCCGGGCCGGCGGCGGACGACGTCTCGCGCGAAATCGACCGCAGCGTCGCGCGTGTCGTCCCGATCGCAACCGATCTGCGCAGCGCCCAGCAGCAGATGGCCGATTGCGCGCTCGATATCATGGTCTATCCCGATATCGGGATGGATACCGCCACGTTCGCGCTCGCTTTCGCGCGCCTTGCACCGGTGCAATGCGTCGCCTGGGGCCATCCGGTCACAACCGCTATTCCGACGATCGATTATTTTCTCTCGTGGAATGAATGGGAGCGCGACGATGCGGCGACGCATTATGCCGAACGGCTGATCCAGATGCGAGCGCTGCCGGTCTGCTATCGCCGACCGGTCTTCGAACCGAAGCGCATGAAGCGCGCGCGGTTCGGCCTGCCGGAAAATGCTACGCTCTATCTCAGCCTGCAGACCTTGTTCAAATTTCATCCCTCCTTCGATCCGATGATCGGAGCGATCCTGCGCGGCGACCCGAACGGCATGCTGGTGTTGATCGAAGGCCAATGGGCGAGCTGGAAAAACCTTCTGCTTGAGCGGTTCCGACGCACGATGCCGGATATCGTCGATCGCATCCGCTTCGTGCCGCCGCAATCGAACGAGGATTTTCTCGCACTGACCGCGCTCGGTGACGTGATCCTCGATCCGCCGGTGTTCGGGGGCGGCAACACGACGCTCGAGGCGCTGGCGGCCGGCCGGCCGGTCGTGACCCTGCCGGGACCCTATCTGCGCAGCCGGATTGCCCAGGGATTCCTGCGGCATATCGGCGAAGAGCGGCTGATCGCCCAGGACATATCCCAATATGTCGACATTGCGCTGGCCTGGGGCCGCCTCAATGCGGGTGTGCGAACCGCCGAAACTGCGCAGATCGGCGCCAAAGCCGACCGGTTGTTCGGCCAGACCGGCACGATCCGCGAGCATGAGACGTTCTTTCGGGCAGCCCACAGCGCGGCGGCGAGCGGCCGGCGCCTTGCCGCGTGGCCGATCTGACCGGGCCTCTATATTCTCCGCCCGCGATGAATGAACCCTTGTCCTTCCTGGCAGCGACAGCGTCCCCGGCCCCCGCCGTGCCCGGCGTTTCCGCCGCGTTCGCGCTGGACAATATCAGCCGCTGTTTCGGCCGCGGCGATTTTCGCGAGGCCCGCAAATACGGCCTCTCCGCGATCAATGCTTTTCCCGACAACGCCGACATCCGTCACGCACTCGGTGTCGTCCATGCAAAGCTGGGCGATACGATCGCGGCGATCGCCTGCGAAGAAAAGGCGCTCGCTTTGCGGCCGGGCTTCGTCGACGCCGAGCGCCATCTTGGCCCGCTCAAGGAACGACGCAAGGCGATCGACGAGACGATCGCACAGCACAATGCCCGCATCGCCGACAGCATGCTGGTTACGCAGAGCGACACGCCGGATTCATATGTGGAACTCGGCCGCGCTTTATTGTCGATGGACGAGTTTGCCATGGCGATCGCGAGTTTCCGTCGCGGCATCGAACGGCGCGAAGGCTATGGCGACGCCTTCATCGAACTCGGATTCGCGTTCGATCGATGCGATCAACCGCACGATGCGATCAACTGCTTCCGCCGGGCGATCTCGATCGATCCGAAGAATGCCGCCGCGATCGGTTCGCTGGCGCGTGCGCTTCAGGATGCCATGCTGTGGGACGAGCTCGACCGGTTTCGCGCGCATCAGAAGGCGATTGCCGCCTCGCTCAAGGGCAAGGCCTCGGTCGCGATCGATCGTCCCTTCGCCAATCTGATCGCCAGCGAGGATCCTGCCGAAAACCGCCGCGCCGCCGCACGTTACGCCGCCCTGATCGAGAGCCGCGCCGCGGCACTCGACCTGACGCTGCCGCCGCGCCCGGCGCAACGAAGCGACGGGCGGATCCGCATCGGCTATCTCTCCTACGATTTTCGCTACCATCCGGTCGGCCAACTGGCGGCGCCGATCCTCGCGCATCACGATCGCAGCCGGTTCGAGGTTTTTGCCTATTCCATCGGTCCGAACGACAGCAGCGCCGAAAGGCGGGCGATCGAGCAATCCACCGAACATTTCCGCGACGTGAAAGCGCTCGGCGATGGCGATATCGCCCGCCTCGTCCGTGACGACGCGATCGATATCCTGATCGACCTCAACGGATACACGCGCGGTTCGCGCGGCGTCATCACGGCGCTGCGGCCGGCGCCGGTTCAGGTCTGGATGCTCGGATTTCCCGGTACCAGCGGCTCGAGTTTCATCGATTACATCATTGCCGACCCGGTTTCCCTGCCGCCGGAGCAGCGTCCGCATTTCTCGGAGCAGCCCTGCTGGCTGCCGCATAGCTGCCAGACTCTCGATGACGGGCAGCCCATCGCAGAAGACGCGTTGACGAGGGCGCTGCTTGGATTGCCGAGCGAAGGGCCGCTCTTCGTCTCCTGGCAATCGCCGTTCAAGATCGAGCGTCGTGCGTTCGACTGCTGGGTCGAGATCCTGCGCGCCGTGCCGGAGTCGCATCTATGGTTGCGGCGCTGCCCCGAATTCGTGCGCGCCAATATCGCTCATGCGTTGCGGCGCCACGGCCTCACGCCGAGCCGGGTCGTTTTTGCCGCCGCCACCCCGCATAACAAACCGACCTATCTGCGATGCCTGACCCTTGCCGACATTGCGCTCGACACATTCGGCTATAACGGTCACGCAACGACGTCGGACCTGCTCTGGGCCGGCATTCCCGTCATCACGAAGCTCGGCAATCATTTCGCAGGCCGCGTCGCCGCGAGCCTGCTGCACGCAGCCGATCTGCCGGAACTCGTCACCTATTCGCCCAACGCCTATCGCGATCTGGCGATCAAGCTTGCGCGCGATCCGGAGCGGCTCGCTGCGCTGAAACAGCGCCTCGTTGCCAACCGGACGCCACACCCTTGTTCGATACCGGCCTCTATGTCCGCCATCTAGAACGCGGTTTCGAAACGATGATGGCGCGGCATGCGGCCGGCGAAACGCCGGCGCCGATCGTCGTCGAGGCCAAGCCGTGACCGACCCCGTTACCCAGAAACTGTCACCGCTGCTGGAAGCCGAAACCTTGTTTCGTTCGGGTCGGCATGGCGAAGCCGCTTCCCTCTGCGACCGGACGCTGGCGAACGAGCCGGAGAATGCGCGGCTTTTGCATCTGCGTGCCGTCATCGCGATTGCGCTGGGCGATGTGGCATTGGCGGAAACCTATCTGCGCCGAACGATCGCGCTCGATCCGGGTGACGCGCAGGCGCAGCAGAATCTCGGTGCGGTGCTGGCAACCGCCGCGCGACTGGACGAGGCGATCCAGCATTTCGAGGCGGCATCCCGTTTGACGCCGGACGACGCCGGCATGCTCGCCAATTACGGTCGGGCCTTGCGCCAGCTCGGCCGACGCGGCGAGGCCGAAACGGCGTTCCGCCGCATCACCGAGCGTCAACCGGGCCGCGCCGACGCCTGGCACGGGCTGGGCCAGCTCGCGCTGGATCGCGACGATCCGGAGACGGCGGTTCGCCACCTACGCAACGCCGCCGAGCGCGACCCCAAATCCGTTTCGATCCTCGCCGATTTCGGCTCCGCGCTGCGCGCGACCAACCGCATCGAAGCCGCGCTTGAGATCTATCGGCGCGCGCTGGCGATTGACCCCGAGAACGGTCCCGTTCTCGCGCGGATCACGCATCAGCTCGAACGGGCCTGCGCCTGGACCGAGGCGGCAAAGCTGCGAACCCGCCTGATCGCCAGGAGCAACGCTTCCATCGCCGCGGGGCAGCGCTCCGACGAACTGCCGTTCGCGCAGCTCGCCTATGAGGACGATCCCGCGCGCATCCTGGCGCTCGCCCGGAATGTGAGTGCCGGCATCGCGGCGCGCGCCGGGGCGCCGCTGGCGCCGGCGCAGCCGGATCGCGATCCCGACCGGATTTTGAAGATCGGCCTGCTGTCGCATGATTTTCGCAACCATGCCGTCGCCCAACTGAGCCATCGCGTGTTCGAGCGGCTCGATCGCGGCGCCTTTCATGTGGGCGCCTATTCGACCGGGCCCGACGACGGTAGCGCGCTGCGCCGCGCCATCAGTGATCATGTCGATCGTTTTCGCGATATCCGCGCGCTGTCGCACCGCGCGGCGGCAGAAGCGATGCGCGCCGATGCGATCGACATCCTGGTCGACCTGACCGGGCACACGTCGGGGTCGCGGCTCGATATCGCAGCGCTCAAGCCGGCACCGATCCAGGCCTCGTGGCTCGGCTATCCGGGTACCAGCGGCGCCGATTTCATCGACTGGCTGATTGCGGATGGCCATGTGTTACCAAAGGGCGACGAACGATATTGCAGCGAAGCGATCTGCCGGTTGCCCGACACCTATATGCCGACCGACGATCGTCAGGCGATCGCGGCCGACATTCCGTCACGCGCGAGCCAGGGTTTGCCCGAAAGCGGCTTCGTCTTCTGTTCGTTCAACAACATGCACAAGATCGAACCGGTCATGTTCGCGCTGTGGATGGAATTGCTGCGCGAAATGCCGGGCTCGGTCCTATGGTTGCATGCCTATAGCGAGATCGCTGCCGCGAACCTGCGCAAGGCTGCAGCCAGAGAGAATGTCGATCCGGCGCGGCTCGTCTTCGCCGACAGACCGACGAAGGACGTGCATCTCGCACGCGCGTCGCTGGCCGGGCTCGCGCTCGATACCAGGCTCTATAACGGTCATACCACGACGATCGACATGCTCTGGGCGGGCGTGCCGGTGGTGACCGCGCCGGGCCGGACGTTCCAGGCGCGGGTGTCATCGGGCCTTCTGGCATCGATCGGGCTCCCGGAATTGATTGTGCCCGACCTCGCCGGCTACAAAGCGATCGCGCTCGATCTCGCGAGAAACCCGGCAAAGCTTGCGTCCTTAAGAACAAAGCTCGCCGCCAATCGCGGGACGATGCCCTTGTTCGATGCGACGCGCTTTGCCCGCCATCTCGAGCGCGGGTTCCGCACCATGTGGCAGATTTACTGCGCCGGAAGAACGCCGGTTTCGTTCGACGTCGGAGCGATCGCATGAACCGCAAGCAGCGCCGCGCCGGAAAGGACGGCAAGCCGCCAGTCGCCGCCGCGCGCGGCGGCAAGACGAATACCGCGAGCATCGACCAGGCGATCGAACGCTATCGGGCCGGCGATCACGCGAAGGCGGCGGGGCTGTGTCGCACGATCGTTGCGGCCGGCAAGGCCGATGCGACCTGTTATCACCTGCTCGGCGTCGTCGAGGGCACGCTCGGCCATGCCGACGCCGCGGCAACGGCGCTGGCGCGCGCCTGCGCCTTGGCGCCCGACAATGCCGAGATGCAGGTCAATCTCGGTCTGATCGAAGTCACACGCGGCAACAAGGACCGGGCGGCGGCGGCCTATCGGGCGGCGCTCGCGATCGATCCGCGCTCTGCGAGTGCGCACAATAATCTTGGCGGCATCCTGATGGACGGCGGCGCGCTCGATGAGGCCGCCACCCATTATCGCGCCGCCATCGCGGCAAAGCCCGATTTCGCATCGGCGCACGCCAATCTCGCCGCGACATTGATCCGGATGAACCGGCTCGACGAGGCGATCCCCGAATTGCACGAGGCCGCCCGCCTCGAACCCGCTTTGGCGAAGGCCCATTGCAATCTCGGTTTCGCGCTGCGCCGCAAGGGCTATGTCGACGATGCGATCGCCTCGTTCCGCCGCGCGACCGAGTTGCGCGCGGATTATCCCGAAGCCATGACCGGGCTTGCGATCTGCTTTGCCCTGCACACCGAAACCGGTCAGGCGCTGCCGCTGCTCAAGCGCGCGCTCGAGATCAAGCCCGACTATCCCGACGCTGCGGGTCAGTATCTGCATGAGCTGCGGCTGGTCTGCGACTGGCCGGAAGCGGAGCGGTGGAAGACGGTCGTCGATCGCGCCAACCGTGCCGCGCTCGATGCCGGCGAACGCCCGCCCGAGACGGCGTTCGGCCATCTGATCGGCAATATGGACCCGGCGATGAATCTGCGCATCGCCAAGGGCGCTGCGGTCGAGATGGCGCGGCTGATGGCGGCGCAGGCAGCACCCTTCGTCCATGAACGGAAAGACGATCCGGCGCGGCGGCTCCGCATCGGTTATATCTCGTCGGATCTGCGCGACCATGCGGTCGGCCAGCTCACGCGCCGTCTGTTCGGCCTGCATGATCGCGCCGGCTTCGAGATCGTCTGTTACAGTGCCGGCCGCGAGGACGACAGCGCCATTCGCCGCCAGATCGTCGCGGAGGCCGATCGCTTTTCCGATATCCGCGGCGAAGAACTCGTCGCCACGGCGCGACGCATCGGCGCGGACGGCATCGACATCCTGGTCGATCTCAACGGCTGGACCGCGGGCAACAGGCTCGAGGTGCTCGCTTTGCGACCGGCCCCGATTCAGGCGACCTGGCTCGGCTATGCGGGCACCACGGGCGCCGATTTCATCGACTATGTGATCGTCGATCCGGTCATCGCGCCGGTCGAAGACCAACCTTACTTCGCCGAACGGCTCTGCCAGATGCCGCATTGTTACATGATGGCCGACGACCGGCAGGTGATCGCGGCCGAACCGGTCGATCGCGCGCGATACGGATTGCCCGCCGACGGTGTCGTGTTCTGCTCGTTCAACAACGGCTACAAGATCGAACCGGCCGTGTTCGGCGCCTGGATGACGATCCTCAGCGCCGTGCCGGGCTCGGTCCTGTGGCTGCCGGGATTGAGCGATGCAATCCGCATCAATCTGCATCGAGCCGCGGAGACCGCCGGCATCGATCCGGCGCGACTCATTTTCGCCGACCGGCCGAGCAAGGATCTGCATCTGAAGCGGCTCGGCCTCGCCGATCTCGGGCTCGACACGATGGTTTATAATGGCCATTCGACGACGGCGGACACGCTCTGGGCCGGGGTTCCGGTCCTCACCGTGCGGGGCGGGCATTTTGCGAGCCGCGTGACGGCAAGCCTGCTCACCGCGCTCGATCTCACGGACTGTATCCTGCCCGATCTCGATATTTATGCGTCGACCGCGATCGCGCTGGCGCAGGATCCGGCGCGGCGCGCAGCGCTACGATCGCGGCTCGCGCAGAACCGGATCACGCAGCCGCTGTTTCATACGCATCGCTTCGCGCGCGATCTCGAACGGGCTTTTCGCGCGATGTGGCAGCGCCATGCGACAGGGCAAGCCCCGACGACGTTGACGATCGGGCCGGATTGATCGAGGCCGGTCCGGCTAACCCCAGCGCCAGAACTCGTCGCCTTCGTCCATCAAAGTGCGCGAGAGCACCATCTTGTGTACTTCCGACGCGCCATCGACCAGCCGCGCGCTGCGCGCATAGCGATAGAGCCATTCGAGGATCGTATCCTTCGAATAGCCGCGCGCACCGCAAAGCTGGATCGCGGTATCGACCGCCTGATTGAGCGTGTCGGCAACGGCGACCTTGGCCATCGACACTTCCTTGCGCGCGCGATGGCCCTGATCGAGCCGCCAGGCGGCATGCATCGTGAGCAGGCGCCCGGTATGAATCGCCATCGCCGCCTCGCCGAGCATCCACTGGACGCCTTCATGCTCGGCCAATGTCGTGCCGAACGAGCGCCGCTCGGCGACATAGGCGCCGGCGATCTCGAGCGCGCGTTTGGCAAAGCCGAGCCAGCGCATGCAATGGGTAAGCCGCGCCGTCCCGAGCCGGATCTGCGTCACCTTGAGTCCGTCGCCGACACCGAGCAGCCGATTCTCGTCGGGGATTTCGAGCCCGTCGAACACCAGCTCGCAATGGCCGCCATGCTCTTCGGGTCCCATGATCGGAATGCGTCGTTCGATTTTCCAGCCCGGCTGATCGGCATCGAACAGGAAGGCGGTCAGCCCCTTGCGCGGATCGTCGGACGTGCGCGCGATCAGGATGAAATGCTGCGCGCCGTCGGCACCGGTGATGAACCATTTGCGCCCGGTGACGCGCCAGCTCGATCCCTTTTTTTCGGCGCGGGTCAGCATCATGCCGGCCGGATCGGAACCCGCACCCGGCTGCGGCTCGGTCATCGCGAAGGACGAACGGACCTTGCCGTCGACGATCGGCTGCAACCAGCGTTCCTTCTGCGCGTCCGTCGCGATGCGGTTCAGGACGAACATGTTGCCGTCGTCGGGTGCCGCGATGTTGAGCGCGGCCGGACCGAAGATCGAACGCGCCGCCGTTTCGTAGCAGGCCGCCATGCCGACCATGTCGAGCCCCTGCCCGCCGCGATCCTTCGGCATATGCAGCGCCCACAGCCCCTGCGCGCGCGCCTTCGCGCGCAGCCGGGCCAGCACATCCTCGCGGATATATTCGTGCGCATCCCAATTGGTGCGATCGGCCTCGCTCGGCAGCACCTCATCCTCGATAAAGGTGGCGATGCGGCTGCGCAGCGTCTCGACCTCGGGCGGCAATCGGAAATCCATGAACGGCCCCTCGTTGACGGCGCGCTTCCCGGCGCCCTGATTTCCTCTAGTATGCGCGCGCGCACGATCCGGGAAAACCTCGCCAATACAGCCCCGCATGACGACGTTCCAGCCATGACGCAAGCCGCCGCCCCATCCGCCAACGATCCGCTGGCGATCGATCCGTCGCGGCTCGAGCCGTGGCTCGAAGCCAATGTGCCGATTTATGCCGGACCGCTGGCGATTGCGCGCATGACCGGCGGCCAGTCGAACCCGACCTATCGCCTGTCGACGCCGGGACGCGACTATGTGCTGCGGCGCAAACCGCCGGGCGAATTGCTGCCGTCCGCGCATGCCGTCGACCGCGAGTTCCGCGTCATGGCGGCGCTCGCCGGCAGCGCCGTGCCGGTTCCGGCCATGCACGGGCTCTGCGCCGACGAGAGCGTGATCGGCAACATGTTCTTTGTGATGGATTTCGTCCATGGGCGAAACTTCGTGCAGCCGGGCGATCCAGGGCTCACACCCACGGAACGGCGGGCACTCTTCCGTTCGATGAATGCGACGCTCGCGGCGCTTCATGCGATTGATCCGGCCGCCATCGGGCTCGGCGATTTCGGGCGGCCGGGCAACTACATTGCCCGCCAGGTCGCGCGCTGGTCGAAGCAATATCGCGCGAGCGAAACGCAGCCGATCGCCGAGATGGACCGGCTGATCGACTGGCTGCCCGCCAACTTGCCACCCGAAGGCGCGACGTCAATCGTCCATGGCGATTACCGGCTCGATAATTTGATCGTCGATCCCGCGGCGCCGCGCGTGGTCGCGGTGCTCGACTGGGAACTCTCGACCCTGGGCGATCCGATTGCCGATCTCGCCTATCACTGCATGGCCTGGCGCTTTACGCCCGAACTCTTCCGCGGCATCGCCGGGCTCGATCTTGCGGCGCTCGGTATCCCCGGCGAGGCGGAATATGTCGCGGCCTATGCACATCATCGCGGGCTCGGCGACATTTCGCACTGGCGCTTCTACATGGCCTACAACATGTTCCGCTTTGCCGCGATATTACAGGGCGTCTGGTATCGCGCGCTGCAAGGCAACGCAGTCGGGCCCGATGCAGAGGCGATGGGCGCGAAGGTTGCGCCGATCGCCCGGCTCGCCTGGGACGAAGCCACCCGGAAGGACGAGATCGGATGAAACCGGTTGCGATCGGCCGTGCAGCCAGCATCACGATCCGCACAAGCGCGGATCATACGGCCGCCGCGCTCGGCAATGAGGGCGTTGCGGTCGTCGCCACCACGACATTGATCCTGTTCATCGAGGAAGCAGCCGCCAAAGCGATCGCGGATTGCCTCGATCCCGGCGAGGCCTCGGTCGGAACGCGGATCGAGATCGATCATCTGGCCGCGATCGCGCCGGGCGCCGAGGTGACAACGCACGCCGAGGTGATCGCGGTCGATGGCCGTATCGTGACCTTCGCCACCGAGGTCAAGAGCGGCGGCAAGCTGCTGATGCAGGGTCGGCATAGCCGCGCCGTCGTCGATCTGCAGCGCTTTCTCGAAAAGCAGGGACTGGCCCCGCGCGCTTAAGTCAGCTGCCGATCACCAGCGGAAAATCTGGGCCTTCGAGCGGCGCGCCATGCGGCAGCGTCACATGGCGGAACGGCGGCGAGGTCGTGCCCGGGCGGCGCGCGAAGGTCGCATCGTCGCCGACCCAGCGGCTCGAGAACGCGCGGCGGGCGCGATCGCGACGCTTGTTCGCCGGCGCGCCGTGCAAGGTGCGAAAGGTGAAGGCGACCGCGTCGCCGGGCTCCATGTCCCAGCCCAGGATGTTGTATTGCGTACGGTCGGCCTCGATATCCGGCACGGGCGGCAGCGCGTCGCCCTCGTTGAGCGGCGTCTTGTTGAACCGCTCCGGCCGAAAGAACCGATCCCTCTCATGCGAACCG